>NZ_JBHXME010000190.1:0-19500 GCF_042721125.1 Streptomyces sp. NPDC058469 | reverse complement strand
GGGCGGCGGGGGGGGCGGCCGCGGGCCCCCACCACCCCTCGTGACGCCCGTGGTGAACCAGGTGGCCAGAGGCTCGCGGGCGGCTCTTTCCGCTCGACTAACCTTCCGCCATGACCAGCAACGGAAGCCGCCCGCGCGATCACTCGGTGCAGTCCGTCGACCGGGCGGTGTCGATCCTGCAGGTGCTGGCCACACGGGGTCCCAGCGGCGTGACCGAGATCGCCGAGGAGCTGGGCGTCCACAAGTCGACCGTGTTCCGGCTGCTGGCGACCCTGGAGTCACGGGGCCTGGTCGAGCAGGACACCGAGCGCGGGCGGTACCGCATCGGGTACACGATGGTCGAACTCGCGGCCGGGGCAAGCACGGTGAGCGATCTGTCCCTGCTGAGCCGTCCCGTCTGCCAGGAACTGGCCGCGGCCGTGGGTGACACCGTGAACGTGGCGATCCATGACGGGCACGATGTGATCAGCATCGACCAGGCGATCGGCGCGGCGGCGATCACGACCATCGACTGGGTCGGCAGACGCACCCCGATGCACGCCACCGGGGCGGGCAAGCTCTTCATGGCGCACATGTCCCCCGACCAGGTCGCGGAGATCCTCGCGCGCGGGGTGGAGAAGTACACCCCGCACACCCTCGTCGACCCGGCGCCCCTCGCGGCCGCGTTGGAGACGATCCGCGCGCGGGGCTACGCCACCACCAGCGAGGAGCACGAGATCGGGCTGGCCGTCGTCGCCGCCCCGATCCGCGCCCTGGACGGCAAGGTCATCGCGGCCGTGACCCTGTCCGGACCGACCTTCCGCATCAACGAGGACACCGTTCCCGGTCTCGCGGAACAGGTGCTGGCGGCCGCCGCGAAGATCTCCTGGCGCCGGGGACACGTGAAACGCGGATGAGCGCTGCGCGCACGGCGAGTTAACACGGCGGGCTCTTGACGGGTGGGGATTCCCAGCTCCACCATTTGTCTCGTATCGCGGAGCTGTTTCGCATAGCGAAACCATCCGCTCGGAGCTCTCCTGAGGAGCTGCTGTGCCCTCACGCGTCCTGGATCCCCTGCTCCAGCCCTTCCGGCTCAAGCACCTCACCCTGCGCAACCGTGTGGTCAGCACCTCCCACGAACCGGCGTTCGGCGAGGACGGCCTGCCCAAGGACCGCTACCGGGCCTACCACGTGGAGAAGGCGCGGGGCGGGGTCGGTCTCACGATGATCGGCGGCTCGGCGGTGGTCTCGCCCGACAGCCCGCCGGCGTTCGGCAATCTGCTCCTGTACCGCGACGACATCGTGCCGTGGCTGCGCCGGCTCGCCGACGACGTGCACGAGGCCGGGGCCGCGGTGATGTGCCAGGTCACCCATCTGGGCCGCCGCACCAGCAACTTCACCGGCGACTGGCTCCCGGTGGTGTCCGCCTCGGCGCTGCGCGAACCCGCACACCGCGCCTTCCCGAAGGCCGCCGAGTCCTGGGACCTGGACCGGATCGTCGCCGACTACGCGGCCGCTGCTGTCCGTTGCCGGGAGGGTGGCCTCGACGGCATCGAACTGGAGGCGTACGGCCACCTGCTGGACAGCTTCCTGTCCCCCGCGACCAACCACCGCGACGACGAGTGGGGCGGCAGCCTGGAGAACCGCATGGCGTTTCCGCGCCGGGTGATCCGTGCCGTCCGCGAAGCCGTCGGCCCGGACTTCGTCGTCGGCATCCGGATGTCGCTCGACGAGGCGCGCCCCGGCGGCCTCGCCGGTCTCACCTTCGAGGAAGCGCTCACCGCCGCGGAGCGATACGCCGCCGACGGCATCGACTTCCTCAGCGTCATCCACGGCTCCATCGAGAGCGACGCGTCCCTGGCGAAGGCCATCCCGTCCATCGGCACCCCCCTCGGGCCGTATCTGGACTTCACCGGCGAGATCAAGCGACGCCTCTCCGTCCCGGTGATGCACGCGGCACGCATCGCCGACGTCGCCACCGCGCGGCACGCCCTGCGCGAAGGACTGCTCGATTTGGTCGGCATGACCCGCGCGCAGATCGCCGATCCGCACCTGGTCGCCAAGGTGCAGGCCGGCCAGGAGGACCGCATCCGGCCCTGCGTCGGGGCGAGTTACTGCCTCGACGCGATCTACGACTCCGGCGACACCAAGTGCATTCACAACCCGGCCGCCGGCCGCGAACTCCACGTACCGCACCTGATCTCCCCCACAATCGGCCGACGCAGGAAGGCAGTTGTCGTCGGAGGGGGCCCGGCCGGCCTGGAAGCGGCGCGCGTGCTCGGCGAACGCGGCCATGACGTCGTCCTGTTCGAGGCGGGCGACCGGCCCGGCGGGCAGATCAGGCTCGCCGCGTCCAACCCGCGCCGGGGCGACCTGATCCAGATCGCCGACTGGCGCCTCGCCGAGTGCAAACACCTCGGCGTCGACCTGCGCCTGGGCACGTACGCCGAGGCGGACGACGTCCTCGCCGAACGCCCCGACCTCGTGATCGTCGCCACCGGGGGCCTGCCCGACCGCAGCTTCCTCACCGCCGGCGAGGACCTGGTCTCCGACACCTGGGACGTGCTGACGGGCTCGCTGCGCCGGCCGCGCGGCGAGATCCTGGTCTACGACGACCACGGCGGCTACCCGGCGATGGACGCCGTGGAGGTCCTCACGGCGACGCCCGGCCTCCGGATCGAGTACGTCACCCCGGAGCGCACCCTCGCCCCCGACGTCGGCAGCATGAACTCCCCTGCCTACCTACGGGCGTTCGCGAAGCACGAGGTCACCACCACGCTCGCCCGGCGGCTGCGCTCCGTGCGCCGGACCGGGGACGGGCGGCTCGCCGCGACCCTTTACAGCGAGTACACCGAGGCCGAGACCGAGCGGACCGTGGACCACGTGATCGTGGAGCACGGGACCCTGCCGAACGACGAGCTGTACGTCGAACTCCTCCCCGGATCGACCAACCTCGGCGAGGTCGACCACCGCGCTCTCCTGGCGTACGAGGAGCAGGCGGTGGTCCGCAACGAGGCGGGCCGCTACCAGCTGTTCCGCATCGGCGACGCCGTGGCCGCCCGCACCGTCCACGCCGCGGTCTACGACGGGCTGCGGCTGTGTCTGCCGGTCTGAACTCCCCTGATCCCACGCCGACTTCCGAGTTCTGCCGGAGAGATGAGATGAACCCCGTGACAGTCGCAGCCGAGGTGTGCTCCCCCGCCGACCTCATTGCCCGACGACCTGCCGACCTCATTGGCCGACGACCCGTCGGACAGAGCCTCGAAGCCCCGTTCTACGTGGGCGAGGAGTTCTTCGACCTCGACATCGAGGCCGTCTTCGTCCGGCACTGGCTGTTCGTCGCCGCAGAGGCGGAGCTTCCCGAGGCGGGCGACTACGTGACGGTCACCATCGGGCCCTACTCGGTCATCGTGGTCCGCGACGACGACGAGGACGTACGGGCCTTCCACAACGTCTGCCGCCACCGCGGCGCGCGCATCCTCAACGAGGAGCGCGGCTCGGTGGGCAACATCGTCTGCGGGTACCACCGGTGGACGTACGGCGTGGACGGCAGGCTGCTGCACGCCGAGTCCCAGGCGCCCGGCTTCGACCCGTCGTGTTTCGGGCTGCGCACCGTGCACGCGCGCACGGTGGCCGGGCTGGTTTTCATCTGCCTGGCCGACGAACCGCCCGCCGACTTCGACGAGGTCGCCGCCCGCATCGAGCCGTACCTCGCACCGCACAACCTGGCCAAGGCGAAGGTCGCCACGCAGATCGACCTGGTCGAGAACGGCAACTGGAAGCTGACCATGGAGAACAACCGGGAGTGCTACCACTGCGTGGGCCACCCCGAGCTCCAGGCCTGCTACTTCCCCATCTACGGCTACCAGGAGCAGGACATCCCGCCCGCGCTGCGCCCCGCCTACGAGCGCTTCCAACGGGCCGACGCGGAGGCCCGCAAAACCTACGGCTCCTTGGGCCTGCCCTACGCCGCGATCGAGGAACTGGACACCCGCGCCACGGGTTTCCGCATCCAGCGCGAACCCCTCGACCTGGCCGGGGAGTCCTACACCCCGGACGGCACGGCCGCGTGCAAACGCCTGCTCGCCGACTTCCCCACGGCCCGCCTGGGCCGACTGTCCATGCACCTCCAGCCCAACTCCTGGTTCCATCTCATGGCCGACCACGCGATCACGTTCTCCACGATCCCGCTCGGACCGGACCGCACCCTCGTCCGCACCACCTGGCTCGTGCACGCCGACGCCGTGGAGGGGATCGACTACGACCTCGACACGCTGACGAAGGTGTGGAAGGCCACGAACGACCAGGACGCGGTGCTGGTGGCCCGCGCCCACCAGGGCATCAGCAGCCCGGCCTATCTGCCGGGCCCGTACGGCCCGACGGAGGAGCAGGTCGAGGCGTTCGTCAACTGGTACGTGACCCGGCTCGCGGCACACCTGTCACACCCGGAGCGGCAGCGATGACCGAGACCGAGGAACTACTCGTGTGCCGTCAGGTGCACCCGCTCACGCACGACGTCACCACGTTCGTGTTCGAGTACGCCGAGCCGCGGCTGTTCCGGCACGACCCGGGCCAGTTCCTGACTCTGGCCCTCGACATCGCCGGCCGACCGGTCCAGCGCTGCTACACCATCTCCTCGTCGCCCACCCGCCCCTTCCTGCTCTCGATCACGGTGAAGCGCATCCCGGGCGGACTCGTGTCGAACTGGCTGCACGACCATCTGCGGCCCGGCGGCACCGTGCGGGCGCACGGACCGCTCGGCGAGTTCACCACGGCCCGGCATCCGGCGCCCAAGTACCTGTTCCTGTCCGGGGGCGTCGGCGTGACGCCGTCGATGTCGATGACCAGGACGCTGTACGACTTGGCCGACCCCGCCGACGTGGTGTTCGTGCACAGCGCGCGCACCCCGGCGGACATCGTCTTCCGCCACGAACTCGACCTCATCGCCGCGACCGCGCCCAACATCCGGGTGGTCCACATCTGCGAGGAGGACCGCCCGTACGCCCCCTGGGGCGGATACCGCGGCCGGCTGACGATCGAGACGCTCCGGCAGGTCGCGCCGGACTTCCTCGAACGGGAGGTCTTCACCTGCGGTCCCGCCCCCTACATGGCCGCCGTACGGCACATGCTGTCGGACGCGGGCCTCGGCATGGACCACTACCACGAGGAGAGTTTCGCCTTCGAGACACCGGCCACGCGGGCCGACGCCTCGCGGGCCGCCACCACGGGTGCCGGTTTCAAGGTCGAGTTCACCCGCAGCGGACGCACCCTCGACTGCGACACCGACACCTCGCTCCTCGCCGCCGCGTCCCGGGCCGGCCTCAGCCTGCCGGCCTCGTGCGCCCAGGGCATGTGCGGTACGTGCAAGGCGACCCTGCTCTCCGGCTCCGTCGACATGCAGCACAACGGGGGCATCCGGCCACGCGAGATCACCCAGAACAAGATCCTGCTCTGCTGCTCGAAACCGCTGGAGGACGTCGTGATCGATGCGTGAGGAGACTCGCCACGCACTCCACGTGCGGCTCGGGTGAGTTGGGCGGGCCGACCCCGACCTCCGTCAGCGAACCTGCCGGCCGAACGCCTCGTACGCCGCCTCGTCGAAGAGCACGAACGTGACCTCCTCGACCGACGTCTCCGCCGCCCGCACCGTCTCTACGGCGATGCGGGCCGCGTCGTCCATCGGCCAGCCGTAGATCCCGGCCGAGACGGCGGGGAACGCGACCGTGCGGGCGCCGAGTTCGTCGGCGACGCGGAGGGACTCCCGGTAGCAGGAGGTGAGCAGGTCCGAGCGGTCCTCCTCGCGGGAGTACACCGGTCCCACCGTGTGGATCACCCACCGCGCGTCCAGTTCGCCCGCCGTCGTCGCGACCGCCTGGCCGGTGCGCAGGCCCTTGCCGTAGTGCGAGGCCCGGAGCTTTCGGCAGTCCTCCAGGATCGCGGGGCCGCCTCGGCGGTGGATCGCGCCGTCGACTCCTCCGCCGCCCAGGAGGGAGGAGTTGGCCGCGTTGACGATCGCGTCGGCGGTCTGACGGGTGATGTCGCCCCGGACGAGGGTGACGGTGGTCA
Source organism: Streptomyces sp. NPDC058469 (assembly GCF_042721125.1). NCBI lineage: Bacteria > Bacillati > Actinomycetota > Actinomycetes > Kitasatosporales > Streptomycetaceae > Streptomyces > Streptomyces sp. NPDC058469. The sequence goes on along the minus strand of NZ_JBHXME010000190.1, from coordinate 13,455 downwards.
TGACTGCCTCAGTCTTCGCCAGACGGCCTTCGCCGCGTTGTGTCCTGACATGCCGTGCACACCGGGGCCGGGCGGAGTGGCCGAGGAGCAGATGAAGACGGCCGGGTGCGGGGTGCCGTACGGGGAGAGGGAGAGTTTGGGGCGCAGCAGGATCTGGAGTCCGGAGACCGCGCCGGTGCCGATGTCGCCGCCCACGTAGTTGGCGTTGCGGGCGGCGAGTTCGGGCGGGCCCGCCGTCGCCCGGGCGAGGACGCGGTCGCGGAAACCCGGGGCGAAGCGCTCCAGTTGGCGTTCCAGGGCGTCCGTGAGGTCGCCGGTCCAGCCGCTGGGGACATGGCCGTAGGCCCAGAAGACCTGTTTGCCGGCCGGGGCCCTGGTGGGGTCGACGATGCTGGGCTGCACGGTGATCATGAACGGCCGGTCGGGGGCGCGGTTCTCGCGGGACGCGGCGCGCAGGGCGGCGCCGATCTCCGTGCTGTCGGCGCCGATCTGCACGGTGCCGGCGGTGCGCGCCTCCTCGGCGGTCCAGGGCACCGGGCCGTCCAGGGCGTAGTCGATCTTGAAGACGCCGGGGCCGTACCGGTAGTTCTCGTAGTAGTTGCCGAAGCCCGCGATCTTCGCCAGGGCCGTGGGCGAGGTGTCGAAGACGTAGGCGCGGGCCGGGGGGAGGTCGTCGAGGCGCTTGACCTCGTAGTCGGTGTGGATCTCGCCGCCGAGGTCCTTCAGGTAGGCGGCCAGGGCGTCCGAGATGGACTGGGAGCCGCCGCGGGCCACCGGCCAGCCACGCGCGTGCGCCGCGAGGGCGAAGACCAGGCCGATCGCGCCGGTGGCTAATACTCAGAGTGGGGCCATGACATGGCCGACCAGTCCGGCGAACAGGGTCTTGGCGCGCTCGTCCCGGAAGCGGCTGGTCAGCCAGGTCGACGGGGGCAGCCCCGCCAGGCCGAAGCGGGCGAGGGTGACCGGGTCGCGCGGCAGCGCGGTGCGCGGCAGGGACATGAAGTCGCGGACCAGCGTGTCCCACTTGGGGAGGAAGGGCTCAACCAGCCTGCGGTACGTCCCCGCGTCCCGCGGTCCGAACGAGGCGGCCGTCTCCGCGACCGACCGCGACAGCACGGACGCGCTGCCGTCGGTGAAGGGATGCGCCATGGGCAGCTCGGGGTGCAGCCACTCCAGGCCGTACCGCTCCAGGGGCAGGGCGCGGAACGCCGGCGAGTTGATTCCGAGCGGGTGCGCCGCCGAGCAGGGGTCGTGCCGGAAGCCCGGGAGGGTGAGCTCCTCGGTGCGGGCGCCTCCGCCCACGGTGTCCCGTGCCTCGAACACGGCCACGGAGAAGCCGCGCCGGGCCAGCTCCACGGCAGCCGTCAGTCCGTTCGGCCCCGCACCCACCACGACCGCATCGAGCATCGACGGCACCTTCGGACCCCTTCGTCAGCCGATGGCCACCAGGGCCTGTCGTCAAATTCCCGCCTGTCCCACCGGGCGAACGACGGGAATTTGACCACAGGCCCTGGCATCAGGATATGCCGCGGGACTGACACTCCCGGGGCCGGCCGTCCAGGTGAGCGGAACCGTGACCCTACGACGCCCTCAGCAGCTCCATCACGCGCCGGGCCGTCGCCGCGTCCCTGGCCGCCGTGAACGGCAGCGCGTTGCCCCCGGTGATGCGGAACGGCTCCCCCGTGAGCGTGAGGTGGGCGCCGCCCGCCTCCTCGACGAGGAGCAGGCCCGCCGCATGATCCCAGGCCGCCTCCCAACTGAAGGCAGTGGCATCCAACTCGCCCCGGGCGAGGGCGAGATACTCCAGGCCGGCCGAGCCGCACGGGCGCGTGCGCACACCGTCCGCCCACAGGCCGAGCAGGGCGCGCTTCTGTGCGTCCGTCGTGTAGTCCGGGTGGGAGGTGGCCACTTCCAGGTCACGGGCGGGGTCCGGAGCGCCGGAGCGCAGCCGTACGCCGTCGAGGAATGCGCCGCCGCCCCGCACGGCCGTGGCGAGTTGGTCGCGGGCGGGCGCGTAGGTCCAGGAGGCGAGCAGCTCCCCGTGCCGGGCGAGCGCGACCAGCGTGCAGAAGCCGGAGTCGCCGTTCACGAACTGGCGGGTCCCGTCGACCGGGTCGACGATCCAGACCGGGGCGTCGCCCTGTATCGCCTCGTACGTCTCCGGGTCGGCGTGCACCGCTTCCTCGCCGACCACGACGGAGCCGGGCAGGAGGGAGCCGAGCACCTTCGTCAGATACCGCTCGGCGTTGCGGTCGGCGTCCGTGACCAGGTCGTGCGGGCCGCTCTTCTGGTCGATCTCGTGCGCGGCGAGCTGCCGGAAGCGGGGCATGATCTCGGCGGCCGCCGCGTTGCGGATGGCTTCTTCGACGTCGGCCGTGTGCTGTACGAGAAACTCGTCGATGGTTTCGGTGTCTTCGATCATTCCTCCATGAGAGCACGCGTCACTGACAATCCCCACCCGCCCGGTGCACACCGGGTGGAATCACCATGAACACCCGGAGCCGTGGATCACCGGCAGCGGGCGCCTCCGACAGGGAGGTCAGCGCCCCACGGCGTACCCCTGCATGCCCCGCGGATTCGCCGCCGCCGACAGGATTCCGGCCGCCGGGTCCCGGGCGACCGCGCACAGCCGCCCCTCCGACCAGGCGTCCCCGACGGTCACGTCATGTCCGCGTCGCCGCAGTTCCTCCACCACTGCCTCGTCCATGCGGGCCTCGACGGTGACGCTCCCGGGCCGCATGCCGCGCGGGTAGAAGGAGCCGGGGAAGCCGTCGTTGTGCCAGTTCGGGGCGTCGATCGCGCCCTGGAGGTCGAGGCCGCCGCGTGCCTTCGCGCGCGTGGCGACCGCCAGGAAGAAGTGCAGTTGCCACTGGTCCTGCTGGTCCCCGCCGGGCGTGCCGAACGCCAGGACCGGTACTCCGTCGCGCAGGGCGACCGACGGGGTGAGCGTGGTGCGCGGACGGCGGCCCGGGGCAAGGGAGTTGGGCAGGCCGGGCTCCAGCCAGGCCATCTGGAGCCGGGTGCCCAGGGGGAAGCCCAGCTCGGGCACCACGGGGTTGGACTGCAGCCAGCCGCCGCTGGGCGTGGCCGCGATCATGTTGCCCCAGCGGTCGACGACGTCGAGGTGGCAGGTGTCGCCACGGGTACCGCCGTCGGCGGCGACCCGCGCGACGGTCGGCTCCCCCGCCCCCATCGGGTCGAAGCCGGACTCCTTGGGCGCCACCACGCGCGCGTGCTCGCACAGGCGCGGCGCGCGCCCTCCGGGACTGCCGGGCCGCAGCTCGTACGACGCCTTCTCGCCGATCAGCTCCCGCCGCGCCGCGTTGTAGTCCGCCGCCAGCAGCTCCCCCAGCGGTACGGCGTCCGGGTCGGCGTCCCCGTACCAGGCCTCCCGGTCGGCCATCGCGAGCTTGCAGCCCTCGATCAGCAGATGGACGTAGTCGGCGGACCCGTAGGCCGGCAACTCGGCCGGGAGCAGCGCCAGTTGCTGGAGGAAGACCGGGCCCTGGCTCCACGGGCCGGCCTTGCACAGGGTCCAGCCGTTCCAGTCGTACGTCGCCGGTGCCTCGTAGGACGCGGACCAGGAGGCCAGGTCGGCGGCCGTGAGTGTGCCGGTGTGGCGCTCGCCGCTGGTGTCCATGGTGGGCCGCCCGGACTGCCGTACGAGGGCCTCGGCGATGAACCCGCACCGCCACCCCTCACGCGCCGCCTCGATCTGGGCCTCCCGGTCCCCCGCCCCGGCGACCTCGGCGAGGAGCCGCCGCCAGGTGGCGGCGAGGGCGGGGTTGCGGAACAGCTCGCCGGGCCGGGGCGCCTTCCCGCCGGGCAGGTACACGTCCGCCGACGAGGTCCACTCCGTCTCGAACAGCTCCCGTACGGCCTCCACGGTCGCCCCGACGTTCTCCACGCACGCGTGCCCGTCCTCGGCGTACCCGACGGCGTACTTCAGGACGTCGGCCAGGGACTTCGTGCCGTGGTCGCGCAGGAGCAGCATCCAGGCGTCGAAGGCGCCGGGGACGGCCGCCGCGAGGGGTCCCGTACCGGGTACGAGATCCAGACCGAGTCCCCTGTAGTGCTCGATCGTCGCGCCCGCGGGTGCGACGCCCTGGCCGCACAGCACCCGCACGTCGCCACCCGCCGGGGCGAGGAGGATGGGCACCTCACCGGCGGGTCCGTTGAGGTGCGGCTCCACGACGTGCAGCACGAACGCACCGGCGACGGCGGCGTCGTACGCGTTACCGCCGTCCTCCAGGACGGCCATCGCCGACTGCGAGGCCAGCCAGTGGGTGGAGGACACCATGCCGAAGGTGCCCTGGAGCGTGGGGCGGGTGGTGAACATACGGGCTCTCACCTCGATGTTTCCGCGTATCGGCCAAACCGATGGGCGCTCAGGATCGGTCCTGGGGAGAATCTGGGGAGTTCGGGCCGGAGCTCTCCTCGGTCCGCTCCCCCAGCAGGCTATCGATCGCCCTGCGCCCCTTCTTCCCCGCCTCCGGCATGAAGTGGGCGTAGTGGTCGAGGGTGATGGTCGGCGACGAATGCCCCAGCCATTTGCCGAGGGATACGACCGACTCTCCTGCCTCCAGTACGAGGGATGCGTATGTGTGCCTCAGAGCTCGTAACAGGATCTTGCTGAGGTGCCCTGGTCGGGCGTGGCCGAGGTGATGGTTCACGGTTGAGCGGAGTCGAGATGGCGGGTTCGCCAAGGCTGACGATTTGGCGGTTGTGGAAGAAGTCGTCTTCGCGCAGCGTGGTGATACTGCCGGAGGGCGCCCGGAAGCCGGCATAGCCGACCGACTCGATCGGCATCTTGATCCAGGACGCCATGATGAACGTCAGAGAGCCACCATGCGTCACGAGAATCTGGTGTTGGCACGGACGCTGCAGGATGTCATCCATGGCCGCATAGATTCGCTGCACCCACGTTGCCTTGGTCTCGGCGCCCTCCACGCCCTCATCGTGGTCGAGGCGCTCCCCATGAACCGGTGGCGGCACGAACCTCCGGTCCAGCCACTCCTGCGGCCTTCCCTCCGCTACCCCGTAAGACTTTTCCCGCAATCTGTGATCCAGGATCGGCCTCACGCTGGACAGCTCGGCGACCTCGTCGGCTGTCCGACGGGTGCGCTGTAGATCCGATGTGAACGGCTCTGCTTCGGCACCGTCTGGAACTCGGGCTCGCAGCTCATTGGCAATCGCGGCCGCCGCGCGGATACCTGCAGACGTCAGCTTCGAATCGTGCCATCCGCCGACGACTTCCTCGACGTGGTGTGTCGCCTCCGGATGGGTGACGACGTAGAGAGTGCGCATGAGAGCCTGGCTTTCGTGTGAATGGCGTCCTGCTGATCGTGGCCCGCAACCCTGGCCGAACGCGATCACGATCCGGCCTCCTTGAGTCGCCTCCAGCAGATGAGGCTGCAGCCCAACGAGACGAAAGCGTCGTGGAGTTCGAGGCGTCGTTCCCAGCGGACAGCGAGGCGTTTGAACTGGTGGAGCAGGGCGAAGGTCTGCTCGACGACGTAACGCAGCTTGCCCAGGCCCTTGATGTTGGGGGCGCCCTCGCGGGAAATCACCGGCACGATCCGACGCCGCCGCAGCTCACGTCGCACGGCCTTCGAGTCGTACGCCTTATCACCCAGGACGCACTCGGGCGGCCGGCCGGGCCGACCGGCGACGGACGGGATGCCGTCGACCAGGTCCAGTGTCTGGGTGATGTCGTTGACGACGGCGGCGGTCGTGATGACGTGCGGTGGCGTGCCCCTGCCATCGCAGATCAGATGGTGTTTGCTGCCAGTTTTCCGCCGGTCGACAGGCGACGGGCCGGTCTCGGCACCCCTTTTTTCGCGCGGACATGGGAGCCGTCCACGCACGCGCGCGACCAGTCGAGTTCGCCGGCGGCGTTCAGTTCGGTGAGCAGGGGTCGGTGCAGTTGCTCGAAGACGCCGGCCCTCTGCCAGCGGTCCAAGCGCCGCCAGCACGTCTATCCGGAGCCGAACCCCAGCTCCAGAGGCAGGAGTTGCCAAGCGATGTCCTGGTGCGAGACGTACAGGATGCCCTGCAGACAAAACCGGTCCGGCACCGGCTTCAGCCCTGGCGACCTTTCGGGCCAGGGCGGCAGCAGCGGTTCGATCCGCGCCCACAAGTCGTCGTCCACGATCCACGGCCGAGTCGTCACACGACACGAACGGCTGGATCATCACATCGGTCACGCCCGACCAGGGCACCTCAGCAAGATCCTGTTACGAGCTCTCAGCACATGGAACCGGTCCTTCGGGGCCGCTTGCCATTGCCACGGTTTCGCCCCCTTCGCCCGTGGGGGGATGATGCCCGCCTTGGCCAGCGCCGCCTTCCAGATCTCCGTGTTCCACGTATTGGCCGCGATCGCGTTCCCGTACTTCGTCGTCAGCACGAGGCCGAACTTCTTTCGCTCCCGGTCAGGTTCAGGACCGCCCCACGGAAGCTCAACCTTGCTCCCCGGGTAGACCCTGGTGTGCCTCACCAGCTCGTCAGCCACGGAACGCGGCATGTCTACGACGCGTGTTTTCCCGCCCTTTGGAAGCGTGAAGTACTTGCGGCCATTCAGTATTTGCACCTGCCGCCGGACGCGAAGTACCCCGCGCCGGTGGTCAACGTCCTCCAGGCTGAGACCGAAAACCTCACCTTGGCGCAGACCGCACCCCACCCCCAGAACCACCGCTATACGGTGCCTCTGGCTGATCCCATCACGTACCTTTCGAGCTACTGAGCTGTTTCAGAGTGGCCACTGATCGGGTGACGACGCCGTCGCCCGCAACGGACAAGGCTCCTGTGCCGTTGAGTGAGGTGTTCGACGTCTCAACTCATTGGCGCAGGAGCCTTGTTGGTTCCCTATCCTGCCGCACTCGACCTGCTTCATGCCCTGGTCGAGTGGGTCACCATGCTCATCGTCACCCGTGAGGGTGACCGCCGTTGCAAGCTCGCGCCGCACCAGCGTGCGCTGGTAGGCCTGGTGTACCTGCGCCGACACGACACCCTCGCCCAGCTCGCGGCCGGCTTCGGCATTTCCGTCGGCACCGCGCACGCCTACACGACAGCCGTCGTCGACCTGCTCGCCGGCCGCGCGCCCGGCCTGCTGCGCGCCCTGCGCGAGGCCGACCCGGACGTCCTGGTGGATGGCACGCTTGCGGAGTGCGACCGGGTCGGCGACAGCCGGGCCGACTTCTCCCACAAGCACCGCCGACACGGGGTGAACGTGCAGGTGGTGACCGATCCGCACGGGGAGGTGCTGTGGATCTCGCCCGCACTGCCCGGCCGCACACACGACCTCACCGCCGCCCGCACCCACCGGATCATCCGGATCTGCGAACGCCAGGGCATCCCGGTCCTCGCCGATCGTGCCTATATGGGAGCCGGCCCATGGGCGACCACGGCCCTCAGACGCCCGCCGGGCCGCGGGCTCACACCCACTCAACAGACCGTCAACCGTGCCCTGTCCGCGGCCCGGGCACCGGTCGAGCGCGGCATCGCACGACTGAAGTCGTGGCGCATCTTCCGCAGATCCCGGTGCAGCCCGAATCGAATGACGTCAATCGCCGCCGTCCTCACCCTGGAGCGGCAACGCTGAAAGACCTCACTGAAAGACTGCATGTCGAGCCAGGTCTGGCTACCCGCCCGCGAAACGTGCTGCCAGGTCCATGGCCTCCTGGGTGAGTTTGATGTGCAGGCCGGCGTCGTCCTGGGTGGCGACCTGGGTAAAGCTGCCCTCGTGCCACCAGAACACCGAGGGGCTCAGCGTGCCCGGTGACTGCTCGAAGCCCATGGCGGCGAACCGGGCCATGGCGTGCAGCGAGGAGGCCACGTTCCTGTCGCGGACGACGTGGAAAGCGAGTTGGTGCCGGTGCGGCAGCGCGACCAGGATTCCGTCCGGCGCCGGTGCGTCCTTGGTGTAGCGGAGTACGACCTCGTCCAGAGCCAGGGCGAGGCTCGCGATGAAGTACGAGCCGCCCATCAGCACGTCGAAGTGGGAGCCGTCCTTGTCTCTGACCACCTTGTGCTTGTCAACGCGGACGGCTCGTAGGTTCTGGAACGCACGGTCCCGAAGGGCCGTGATGTCACCCAGGCTGGAGAGGGAGTCCGCGGTCAGCATGTCGACGGTTTCCGGGAGGTCGAGCGCCAGCACCTCCAACAGCCCCGGGACCGATGGGGGACCGTACCCGAAAGCCTTCAGGAGCGCGGGATCGCTGGGAATGAAGCGGAGGCAGAGCTGGGCCAGGAGCTGTTCGCGCGGCAGGGCCTTGAGAGCCTGAGGTCCATCCATCGACCGGATGACCCGGTCAACATGTTCGTCTACGAGCGCCCGCCAGCACCGGGGGCCGCGGCTGTCGTTGTGGCACACGGCCGCAAGATTGGAGAGGCCGAAGCGCCAGCCCGAGTCCGTGGTCACGCGGCCCGGTTCGACCGTTACTTCGATGCCGCGCTCCGCGAATGCCTCGCGGACGAAGGTACGCAACCGGGCAGCCTCCGCCTCGGACAGGAACGCGAACTCCCCGTCGCGCGGCAGGTCCATCCCATCACGACGCTCTCCGCGCCGAATTATCCCACCAGGTCCCCAATCGCTCGAAGATGCGGATCATAGCCGCGACCGGCCCAGGCACCTTCTTCAGGTATGCACGCCCCGGTAGGGGGCCTGGACACCGACGGATCCTCGATATCCCTTCCTGGTGGCCTGCTCCCACGCCAGGAGCCAGATCACCTGAGTCGACGAGCGAAACGGACCAGATCATCAGAGATTCCGACCAGACCGACTGAGACGGGACAATGGGAGTCCTGGTCTTCCTTATGGTCGTCGTTGTCCTGGGCCATCGAAGTTTGAGCGCGTGCCGTCGAAGGTTGAGCGATGCCGCCGGGGGCCATCACCCACGGCGGCACCAGGTCCCCCTGGTGGCGACAGCATCCCCGCTCCCGGGAAAACGGGCAGTCCGGGGTGACCGCGTTTCCTGCGGAGCCACATCAGCGCTCTGGCCCTTCAACAGGTCAGCCTCCGCTGCCACCTGCCGACCATGAGCGCGATATCGATGGACACCATGTAGGCCCTCGGCGAGGCGTAACGCCACCCTTTCTTGCGCCTGGACGTGCGGCAGCACAGGGCAGACCCAGGCGGTCAGGGCACGGCGGTGGCGGCCTGACCGGTCGGGTGCGTGCCGTCGTAGGCGTAGACGTGGACCTCGACCGACGTGCCGGGCTTCGCCGGAACGAGGGAGAGCGCGACAACGCGGCCGGCGGCGTCCTTGGCGACCGTGCGCACCCGTACGGAGGAGGCGGGGGAGACGACGACCGTACGGCCGTGGGAGCAGTCGGTAGAGACGGAAACGACGCGGGGCGGCGGACCGCCGTCGTACCGGGCGGTGCGGGCAGGAAGCCGGGAGGCGGCCGGAGCGGCGGGCATGCCCCGGGTGGATCTGCTCAAAGACACCGTGCCGATCCCCTCGGCGCCGCTCCAGAACGTGATCCCGCACAGCTTCAGCGGAGGCGCGCCACTGCGGATGTCCGGCCCGGAACAGCCGGCGGCTCCGACGGCCACGAGAGCCAGGCAGACGGCCGACAGCGTGGTGCGACCACGGCGGCGCTGAGCTTGGGCCATCGGCGTCTCCTCGTACGGATCGGCGCTTCACGCGCGGCCGGTCCCTGCCGACCGTTAAGGAGACGCCGAAGGCACCGCTGACGTTCGTCCGCGCGAGGATCGCACACCACAGAAGCGGAACCGCGTTGACTACTGCTGCCGAAGCAGCCGGGACATCTCTAACCCTCCGCTTCCTTGTCGTCCAGGAATCGCAACGCGCGGTGCAGAGCCTCGCGGGCCGCCGTGATGTTGGGGCGCGGAGGGTAAGGCTTGTCCCGCAATGAACTTCAGTGAAGATCCGGCTGGACCTCGGTCAGTCGATGCCTTCGACGATGCGGAAGTCGCGCTCGACGCCGTCGGAGAGGGCGACCAGCGCCTCCTGGTAGGCCGCACTCTCGTGCGCCGCGACGGCCTGCTCGAAGCTGTCGAACTCGATCAGGACGGTGCGCTCGGTGACTCCGGCGTCATGCGCCACAACCCGACCGCCACGGGCGAGGACCCGACCGCCCCCGGCCTTGACGGCTGCAGGGGCCAGCTTGTTGTAAGCAGCCAGCTTCTCAGGGTCTGAAATGGTGCGGTAGGCGCTGACCCAGTAGCCCTTGGGCATGGAACCTCCAGTGTTGGGATGAGTGCATCTGACTTACGGGCTGGTCTCGGACGAACGTCGGCGGGCGAGAGCCAGGCTTGCCAGCGTCATGATCGCCATGGCGCCGATGCCGACCAGCGCCGCAGTGGTGGATGGGGGCGGAACGTAGTCACCGTGTGGGGAACGGGGCACCCCAGGACTCCTCTTCCAGGAGGAGCCCGTTGGCCAGATGGCTGATGGTTCGGTACCAGCCGATCAGTACGAGCAGTTCAAGTAATTGAGCCCCTTCGTAGTACATGCGCAGGGCGTCCCAGGCGGACTGTGTGAGCTGGGCCGTGTCGTTCAGTTCGTCAACCGCGTGGAGCAGTGCCGTGTGGCGTGGCGACCATGGAGCACGGACTGCCGCGTCGGGTTGGGTAGTTGCCCGGAGTTGCTCCAGGCTGAGTCCGGCCTGCGGCGCCAGGGTCGCGGCGTGGACGCCCCATTCATAAGCGCAAGCGGATCGCGCGGTCACGCGGGCGATGACGATCTCCCGGTCTATAGCGGGAAGGAGTCCACGGCCCAGCAGTCCGGCGCCGAGGGCGAACATTCGTGAGGCCAGCTCCGGGTTGCGGTGCAGTACGCGGAACAGAGCGAGTGGCTCGTGCGGCACACCCGGCGGCATCCATCGGCGGAGCGCCCGGTCGACGTCGGCGGTGTAGGGCGGGGTGAGCGGTTCAATGCGTGGCATCGCGACACCGCGTGCGTCCGGGCTGAGCCGACACTGTGAGGGCGTGACGGTGCCCGGCGACGGCATGCGCGCCCACAACTCGTCTTCGATCTCCCAGGGCCTGGCAGCGGTCTTCCTCGTCTCGACTGGCTCACACCCCCTTCGGCCAGCATCAACCAAAACTGGCACGCCGTCATTCCCGGAGATCCACAAGCCGCCTTTTGTTAGGAGTCGTTACTCACGGCCATTTCCAACGTCCGGGCAAAATCCGGCCTGTAGTGTTCCCGGTTACCGCTGCCGGATACCGCCAACTCCTGACCTGGGCACGCTCTTTCGGCGTCCTACGCCGAGCCGGTGTGGAATGCACCGGTTCTTACGGAGCGGCTCTGGCCCGCTTCCTGAGCAGGGAGAACATCCACGTCGTCGAGGTCAACCAACCCGACCGTGCCCTGCTGTCGCAAGCACGGCAAGACCGACGCCGTCGATGCGGAGGCCGCGGCCCGCGCAGTGCTGTCCGGACGCGCCGACGTCACGCCCATGACCGGCCAGGGGCCGGCCGCCGACATGCGCGTGCTCCGGCTGGCGAAGGAATCGGCAGTCAAGGCCCGCACACAGGCACCATCACCAGCCTTCCCCAGCCGACTCTGCCCGCACAGCCGGAAGAACCGCCGGCAGAGTTGGAACCATGCGGGGGTGGTGACCTGGCGATTCGGACCTCGCAACTACGGGCCGCTCACCGTTGGGTGATCAGCGAGCCAGTCCTGCAGTTCACCCTGGCGGAATTGATATGATGTACCCGATATTCGCAAAAGTCCTGCGCGGTAGGACCAATTGAGGAATGTGCGGAATTTTCACGGCAGGCGCTTGCGTGCGGACCAAATAAACACCATGTAGCGTCGCCCCGCCCCTGTGATGGCATAAAGGCCAATCGGGAAGCCTTAGGGAGTGCGTGCGTGCGGCATGCTCCCGATGCGTGCGACGAAGTGCCCTCCATCCGCACGGCAATGCCACCAGGCTGATGATTCTGCTTTGACCGGATGAACCCCTAGCTTATGCGTCGGACACTCCGGCCATACGAGCCAAAATCGGTCAGCAATCTCGTCCTGCACTTCTTCCGCGACAGCAACCAAAGAGTCGGCTGGATCATCCCCGGCTGCCACAGGAACTCCATTTCCACTGCTGAGAAGTGACTGGCCAGGCAAAGCTACCCTTGCCCTGGCTCCGTATTCTTCTTCGTCGAACCTCAGGTGCAGTCCGTCAACGAACCGGACTCCGGATAGGTCCGCTTGGACCCCCTGAAGTGCCATCTTAAGGTTATCGATCCGATGGGGCGCGAGTATGAAGCCGGGATCGAAATTAATGTCTTGTAGAAGCTCGGCCGCCAATCCTGCCGACTGAGGTCCTGAAAGATCAGCGGGCCTCGTTTCGATCAGCTGACGAACCGCTGGAGTTCCGTGACCCCAGTCAAAGAGGAAGCATGCGAGTTCTAGAGCAAGACTTGCTACCGGCCGCCCCTCTTGAAGGGCAACATATATTTTGCCACCGAGGTCGTCCATCGTGCGCTGGAATTCCCCTGTATCCACGCTTGCTCCCTATCGGTACTTGAGTTGCCGTTAGAAATGCTCGAATGGTCGCCCATTTTTTGGGAAACCCGCTGGGCCGGCCAGGGATTTTGCACCCTGGCCAGCCCAGCCGTTCAGCCGATCAGTAGATCAGTAGATCAGTAGAAGCTTCCTCCTCCGGAGAAGCTTTGGCCAATATTGAAAACGTACTCTCTACCGCCATACCAGGCGTCACCCTCTGCCATGAAGAATATCGAGTCGCTGGGGTCGGACCAGCATGTCATTCCGTAGCAGCGGAAGTACCCGCGCTTGTCGGGGGCGTAGCCATCATTTCCGTACCAGTTGGCATGGAATCCGTAGTCGCCCCACTCTGAGTGGTTGTAGCTGCCTCCGCCGAGTTTGACTCACCAGTCGTAGAGGTCCCATTTCCACCCGGCGGTGATTCGCGCACTTCTCCACCAGCCCCGGAAGGAGAGGTTCCACTGAGCGAGCATTTCATGTGCCGACTGGAGTCGCACATTCTCTTCAGTGTTACACAGTCGTATTTCGTGCATTGGCGAACTACGCGTTCCTTGATTCGCCGGCCGTCCAGATCCATGTTGTTCACGGGATCTTGGCCCGCGTATTCGTACGCGTTGGCGCTTCCGTCAGGTATTGGATCCGTCTGGAGGAATCGCCCGGTGACGGCGTCAAAGAGTCGCACGCCCATGAGGACGACTCTGTCGGGTGTGTCGGATGCCCGCTGCATGCTGCCGAGCCAGCCGTAGCGTGGAGAGTTGGTGGTGTTGCCGAATTCGTCGTAGGTGTAGGCGGTGGCTGTTGTGGTGCTGATGACGAGTGGAGTGACCCCCGAAATTCCGACACCTGGACGCTGGATGTTTCGTCATCCAGGGGAAGTGATCCATGGCGGCAAAGCGGAAGAATTACCCCCCGGAGTTCAAGCGGGACGCACTGGATCTCGTGCACTCCTCGAAGGACCGTTCCCTCACGGACATTGCCCGGA
>NZ_JBHXME010000189.1:0-19636 GCF_042721125.1 Streptomyces sp. NPDC058469 | reverse complement strand
GGGTGGCTCAGGCATGAATTCCCTTGCCTGTACTGCGTTCCGGGCCGGGGCGGAGGGGCGCGCTCGCGCCTCACCAGCACGCCGGGCCGGCTCAGCGACTACCGCCGGGTGGAGTGCGAGGGGCACGGGTGGGGACTGACCCTATGAGCCATGGGCAGATCCGGGCCGATACGAAGGGGCGCACTGGCGCCTCGCCAGCACGCCGCCTCAGCTCAGCGGCCAACCTCGAGTGGGTGGTTGCTGGAAGCCAGGGGCAAATCTAACCACCGTAATAACCTTTGAATGGTTAGAAAAGACCCCAGCTTCCAGAGGTGGCAGGGTCGGAGCGGGGGCGGGGGCCGGGGCGGGTGGGCGGGGGAGAAATGGGCCGGGAGTGACACTTCCGCTTCGACTGTCACACTTCGGCGGGCGGGGTGCCCCCGGGGAGGGCCGATCGGCAGATGGGAGCCACCGCCGGGGACATCGCCCAAGCCATCGCCTGGGCCGCTGCCCAGAGCCGGCCCGGAGCGGCCCTTCCTCCACACCCATGGCCCAGAGCTGCCCCTCTTGCCCGTCAACCCTCGGCCACGAGCTCCCCAGCACTCCCTGCCTCCCTGCCTCTTGGCCTCTTGGCCTCTTGGCCTCTTGGCCTCTTGGCCTCTTGCGCAGCAAGTCCCCACCGGCCGGTAGCCGCTGAGCCGGCCCGGCGTGCAGGCGAGACGCCAGCGCGCGTCCCCTCACCCCCCCCCGGACCGGAGTTGCGTGCACGCCCATGGGGTCCGCTCCCACCCGTACCCCCTACCCCCCACTCGGGGTTGGCCGCTAAGCCGGCCCGGCGTGCTGGCGAGACGCGAGCGCGCTCCCTCCACTCCGGCCCGGAACGCAGTACAGGCAAGGGGATTCATCCCTTGGCCACCCATCCCTCGGGGCCGCCCGCTCGCTTCTCAAACGGGATTGCGTGAGACGAGTCAAGGGTGGAGCGCAGCGGAATCGGCGCAGCCGACGCGACCGCAGGGAGCGCCCTTTACTCGGCTCACGCAATCCCGACACTGGCCAAGAAGCGGGCGGCCCAACGGTCACTCCACAACACCGTCGAGTTGACCGACGGCCTACTCCTCCAACGACTCCTCCAGCGCAGCCAACGCCGGATCCAGCACGATGTCCTCGCCCCGCCCCTCGATCGTCGGCTCCTCCGGGAAGTGGCAGGCCGTCAGGTGGGCGGCACGGTTGCCCGCGATCTGAATCAGTGGCGGTTCCTCGGTCGCGCACTTGTCCTGGGCCTTCCAGCAGCGAGTGCGGAAGCGGCAGCCGGAGGGGGGCGAGATCGGGGAGGGGACGTCGCCTGCGAGGCGGATGCGTTCGCGGCCGACCGTTTCGTTGTCGCTGAGGTTCACCTCGGGCACCGCGGACAGCAGGGCGTGGGTGTACGGGTGCCGGGGGCGGGTGTAGATGGAGTCGCGGTCGCCCACCTCGATGATCTTGCCGAGGTACATGACCGCCACGCGGTGCGAGAAGTGCCGTACGACTGCGAGGTCGTGGGCGATGAACAGGAACGCGATGCCCAGTTCCCTCTGGACCTCCTGGAGCAGGTTGACCACCTGCGCCTGGATCGAGACGTCCAGGGCCGACACCGGTTCGTCCGCCACGATCAGCTTCGGTTCGAGGGCCAACGCGCGGGCGACACCGATGCGTTGGCGCTGGCCGCCGGAGAACTCGTGCGGGAAGCGGTTGTAGTGCTCGGGGTTGAGACCGACGATCTCCAGGAGTTCGCGGACCCGTTTCTCACGGCCGCCCTCCGGCTGGATGCCGTTGATCTCCATCGGGCCCGAGATGATCTTGCCGACCGTCTGCCGCGGGTTCAGCGACGAGTACGGATCCTGGAAGATCATCTGGATCTCGGAGCGGATCGGCGCCAGTTGTTTCCGGCTGGCGTGCGAGATGTCCTGGCCACGGTAGGAGACCGTGCCGGCCGTCGGCTCCAACAGGCGCGTGATCAGGCGGCCCGTCGTCGACTTGCCGCAGCCCGACTCCCCCACCAGGCCGAAGCTCTCCCCCACGTGGACGGTCAGGTCGATGCCGTCGACGGCCTGGACGGCGCCGACCGTACGGCGGATCGGGAAGCCGCCCTTCACCGGGAAGTGTTTGGTCAGGCCCTCCACCACCAGCAACGGGTCGCCGGAGGCTTCCGGTACCGCGTCGCGCGGGGCGGGCAGGACGAGGTCCTCTGTCATGACGTCTCCTCCTAGCCCAGTCGGGGCTTGATCTCTTCGATGAAGATGGTGCGCTTCTGGTCCGCCGTGAGATGGCATGCCGAGGCGCGGTCGGGGGCGAGCAGCGGGCGTTCGGTGACACAGCGGGTGCCGCCGACCCGGTCCTGGAAGGTGCAGCGGGGGTGGAAGCGGCAGCCCGAGGGTGGGTTCAGGAGTGAGGGCGGGGCTCCGGGGATGGGGTCCAGGGGCGCGCTCAGGTCCGAGTCCAGGCGGGGCATGGAGTTCAACAGGCCCCAGGTGTAGGGGTGTTGAGGTGAGCGGAGGACCTCGTTCGTCGTGCCGCGTTCCACCGCGCTGCCCGCGTACATCACCATGATGTCGTCGGCCATGTCGGCGATCACGCCGAGGTCGTGCGTGATGAAGACGATCCCTGAGCCGAACTCCTGCTGGAGGTCCTTCAGGAGGTCGAGGATCTGGGCCTGGACGGTGACGTCGAGGGCCGTAGTCGGCTCGTCGGCGATCAGCAGGTCCGGGTCGCAGATCAGCGCCATGGCGATCATCGCGCGCTGGCGCATACCGCCGGAGAACTGGTGCGGGTAGTCCTTCGCCCGTTCCTTCGGGTTGGGGATGCCGACCTTGCCGAGCATCTCCACCGCGCGCGCCCAGGCGACCTTCTTCGAGGCGCCCATGTGCTTCATGTACGGCTCGGCGATCTGGCGGCCCACCGTGTAGTACGGGGAGAGGGCGGTCAGCGGGTCCTGGAAGATCATGGCGACCTTGTTGCCGCGCAGCTTCTCCATCTCGGACTCGCGGGCCGTGGTCAACTCCCGGCCGTCCAGGAGGATTTCGCCCTCGACGGTGGTGAACATCGGGTTGTGCAGGCCGAGGATCGTCAGGTTGGTGACCGACTTGCCCGAGCCCGACTCCCCCACGATGCCCAGGGTCTTGCCACGTTGGACGTCGAAGGAGAGACCGTCGACGGCACGCACGATGCCGTCCTCGGTCTTGAAGCTGACATGCAGGTCCCGCACCGAGAGAAAGGCACCCGCGTCGGCCGGCGAAGGAGCGCCGGCTTCCTTGGTCAATGTGGTCACGAGTGCTCCTAGGCCAGCCGCACGCGCGGGTCGATGAAGGCGTAGCAGGCGTCGACGATGATGTTGAAGAGGAGGATCATGGTGGCGGAGAAGATCATCACGCCCAGCAGCAGCGGCAGGTCGCTGAAGAACACCGCCTGGACCGCGAGGTTGCCGAGGCCCGGCAGGCTGAAGGTGTACTCGGTGATGATGGCGCCGCCGAGCAGTGCGCCCAGGTCGATGCCGAAGATGGTGACGATGGGGATCAGCGAACCGCGCCAGGCGTAGCGGAAGAAGACGTATCTGCGGGACATGCCCTTCGCCTTGGCCGTGCGGACGTGTTCCTCCTGGAGCTGTTCGATCATCGCCGAGCGCGCCATACGGGTGTACTGCGCGGCGAAGATCGTGGACAGCACCACCCAGGGGATGATCAGCCCCGCGAACCAGCTGACCGGGTTCGCGGTGAAGTTGTTGTACGCCGGCTTGTCGAAGATGTGGGTCTGGTAGACGAGCAGTGCCAGTGCCAGGGGGCCCAGGAAGTAGATCTGCATCGAACTGAGCACCATCGCCCCGGCCGTGGCCGTCTTGTCGATGATCGTGCCGCGCTTCCAGGCGGCGAGCAGGCCGGTGCCGAGGCCGATGAGCAGGAAGAAGAAGGCGCCGCCGAGGGTGAGCGAGACGGTGGTGGGCAGCCGGTCGATGAGCGTGGCCCAGACCTGGTCGTTGGTGTGGTACGAGTACCCGAAGCACGGGGCGGGGCAAGGGCCTTGGGCGAAGCCGTTGCTGCCCATGACGAGGTTCTTCAGGAAGATCCCGTACTGCGTGCTGATCGGCTTGTCGAGGCCGAGCACATGGTGGATGTTCGCGAGGCTGGTCGGGTTGCACGTCTTGCCGCACATCAGCAGGCCCGGGTCGCGTGGCATCCCGAAGAACAGCAGGAACGTGACGATGCTCAGCAGGAAGAGGATGACGACGGCGCCGAGGAACCGGCGGACGAGGAAGCGCAGCATGACAGGGGCAGCTCTCTGACGTCGGCGGGCCGTCCGGCACCCGGTGCGCCGCCCTGGAGAGGGACGGACGCAACGGGTACCGGACGGACGGCGGTTACTTGACGAACAGGCGACGCGGGTCGACGCCGCCGATGACGTCGTCGTAGACGAGTCCGCCGACCTTGGAGCCGGCGATCTGGGTCTGCTTGTAGTACGCGGTCGGGACGAAGGCGACGAGGTCCTTCACGAGGTACTCGTCGATCTTCTCCCAGGCGGCCGCGGCCTTGACCGGGTCGGTGATCTTGTTCGCCGCGTCGATGTCGGCGTTCACCTTGGGGTCGTTGACCTGCGAGTAGTTCTGCGCACCGTCGGCGATGCCGCGTCCGTCGTAGAGCGGCGGGACGACGGTCGAGGCGGACGGCCAGTCGGCGCCCCACGCGGTGTGGAAGATGTCGTAGTTGTTGTCCAGCTTGCTGACCTGGTCGTAGTAGGTCTCGGCCGGGATCTCCTGGCGCTGGACGTTGAAGCCGGCCTTCTTCAGGCCCGCCGCCATGGCGGTGGAGTACTGCTGGCCCTCGGGGGTGTTGGTGTAGCCGAAGGTCAGCTTCATGTTGAGCTTGCCGGCCTTCTTCAGCAGCGCCTTGGCCTTCTCCGGGTCACCGGCCGGCTTCTTCTTCTTGCCGAACGGGTCGAACGCGGCGTTGTAGCCGGAGACCGTCGGGCTGATGGTGCCGCCGGCGACCTCCATCGCGTCGGTGCCGCCGAAGGCACGCAGGAACGGCGTGATGGGCAGCGCGTAGGCGATGGCCTCACGCACCGTCTTGTCCTTCATGGCCGGGTGGCTGTTGTTGATGTTCATCTGTCCCACGTACGGCTGGTAGCCGGAGATCGTGCGGGACTTCATCTTCGGGTCCTTGAGCACGCTGGACAGGTTGCCCGCGTCGACCTGGTTGTTGAAGCTGATGCCGGTCTGGTCGGCGCCGCTGTCGGCGAGGAGCGCCTTCGTCGACGTCTCGTACTGCTGGTTGAACGTGAAGTTGAACTGGTTCACGTACTGGTGGCGGATCGGGTCCGTCTTCGGGTCCCAGTTGGTGTTCTTCACGAGCACCATCGACTTGCCGGACTTGAACGACTGGATCTTGTACGGGCCGCTCGTCACCGGCGACTTGTCGTACTTCGCCTGGGTGTCGCCCTTGGCGGACACGACGGCGTAGCCCGCCATGGCGAGGGCGTACGGCAGGTCGGCGTGCGCTGTCTTGAAGTGGAAGACGACGGTCTTGGCGTCCGGTGTCTCCAGGACGGTGCTCGGCAGGTGCTTGCCCTTGTACGGGCCGTTCGGCAGCAGCTTGCGGTAGTCGGCGCCGGAGGTGTCGGCCAGCCATTGCTGGAGGTAGGACGGGCCCTGGTTGATGAAGGGCGCGAAGAGCCGCTCGAAGGTCTGGCGGAAGTCCGCGGACGTGATCGGCGTCCCGTCCGCGAACTTTATGCCGTCCTTGAGCGTGTACTTCCAGGTCTTGCCGCCGTCCGTGGTGGTACCGGAGTCGGTGGCGAGGTCGCCGACGACCTCGTGCGATTTGCCGTCGGTGCCGGTCGACTTGTAGCCGGTGAGACCTCGGTGGATCAGGGTCGCGAGCGAGCCCTCGTCCGAGACGTAGATCTGAGCCGGGTCGAGGTGGGCGTAGCTGTCACGCTGGAGCACCTCCATCGTGCCGCCCGACTTGGCGCCCGCCACGGCCGCGGCCGGTCCGGTGGAGTCCGAGGTGTCACCGAACTTGATCGACTTCTGCTGTCTTGCCGCGTTCGCTTTGTCCTTGCTGCTGTTGTCGCTCGCGTCGCTGCCGCCCTTGCTGCAACCGGTGAGCACAAGAGCCCCGGCCGCGAGCACGGAGAGCGCGGCGTATACGTGGCGTCCGCCCCTACTCATCACTCAGTTTCCACCCATCTGTGTGTCACCAGTGCACAAAGAAATTCCCGTGCTGGATCGCCGTGCTGGATCGCTGTGCTGTGTTGCCGTGCGGTATCCGGGCGAGGACGCCCACCAACGGACGGTCAGCGCGCCGTCTTGGGATCGAAGGCGTCCCTGACCGAGTCCCCGAGCAGGTTGAAGGCCACGATGAAGATGATCATCGAGACACCCGGGAAGAACATGTAGGTGATGTCGTTCTGCATCACGAGTTCCGTCGACGCCTTGGAGAACATCTGTCCCCAGTCCGGCGTCGGTTCGACGATGCCCACACCCAGGTAGGACAGCCCGGCCTCGGCGGTCACGAAGCCGGGAAGCATGTACGTGGACTGCACCAGGATCGGCGTGACCACGTTCGGCAGGATCTCCTTGCTGATGATCCGCCAGGGCGAGGCTCCGCTGACCTTGGCCGCCTCGATGAACTCCCGTTCCCGCAGCGCCAGACTGGTGCCGCGCAGGATGCGGGCCAGGCTCATCCAGCCCAGGAACCACTGCACGGCGATGAGGGCCACGACGCGGACGTAGGTCGGCGTCTCGTCGGTCGGGCTCACGAAGAGCGAGACCACGACCGGCATGCTGGCGATGAAGAACAGTTGGGCGGGGAAGGCGAGCAGGAAGTCGATGACCCGGCTGATGAAGTAGTCGGACTTGCCGCCGAGGTAGCCGGCCGCGACGCCGAGCAGGATGCCGGTGAGGACGGTCGCGATCGTCACGCAGACGGAGATCATCAGCGAGGTGCGGATGCCGTAGAGGAGCTTGGTGAACACGTCGTAGCCGTTGCCCGGTTCGAGGCCGAACCAGAACTGGCTGCTGATCCCGCCGTTGGGCTGCAGCGGGACGCCCGCGCTGTCGAAGAGGTCGGGGCGTTCGTCCGCGTACACGGTGTACGGGTCCTTGCCGTACAGCTTGGAGATCAGTGGTGCGAGGAGCCCGACGAGGAAGAAGAAGGCCACCACGTAGGCCGAGATGACGCCGGTGCGGTCGCGCTTGAAGCGGACCCACATCAGCTGGCCGGGCGACCGGCCCTCCAGCTTCTTGGCCTCGGGCTCCGCCTGCGGCCCTGGTTCGCCGTCGACGACGACCGAGGTTCCGCCGCCCTCAATGTCGATAGGACTTGTCACTGTTCGCCCATTTCACAGGTGTGGGTGTGCCGAGCGGGCGACCGGCGCAGGGTGTGCGCGATCACCGATCGGATCTAGGAAAGAGGTCCGGAGCGTCCCGGTGCGGCGGAAGATCCCGCAGCCGGACGCGCGTAGTTGAACGGCGGCACTAGGCCGCCGACCGACTCCTCAGAGCCAATCTCCGTATGGGCGGGCGAAGTTGCTACCGACGGACGGCGTGTCCCATCTGGCGTTCGTGACACCACGCATGGGGCTCCTCCTCATGACTCCACGTGTTCACCAACAGGAGGGGGTTCACGTCTTTCCTCCGCCACCCCTGGCGGAGGGTCAGACACCCCCTGGGGCTCGCGAGTCGGCGCCGTCCCCACGGCGCGATGACCCATTGACCCGAGCGCTACGCGGCTAACTATCTGCCATGTGCCAGGTGCCGACCACTGTCTTTAAATCTCAATTCAGTCACAGCTGTCGCGTACATCTTCCAAAACATGGACAAACTGTTCGATGCGAGAAGGCCACGAAACGGACTTGTTACATGGCTATCGGGCGAGGATCTCCGCATTACGGACACACCGCCCCAGGGAGCGGGTCTAAAACCGGTTGCAAAAAGCCCGGGCGCCCCCAAGATGGGGGCACCCGGGCTCAGTTGGCCGGTATCAGCGCCTCGGACGGCCTGCGATCGTATGCGTCAGCCGTGCTTGGCGCGGCTCGCGGAGCGGCCGCGCTCCTTCTGGTCGAGGACGACCTTGCGGATGCGAACGGCCTCCGGGGTCACCTCGACGCACTCGTCGTCACGGCAGAACTCCAGGGACTGCTCCAGGGAGAGCTTGCGCGGCGGGACGATCGCCTCGAACGAGTCGGCGGCGGCCGAGCGCATGTTGGTGAGCTTCTTCTCCTTGGTGATGTTCACGTCCATGTCGTCGGCGCGCGAGTTCTCGCCGACGATCATGCCCTCGTACACCTCGGTGCCGGGGTCGGTGAACAGCACGCCGCGCTCCTGGAGGTTCGTCATCGCGAACGCGGTGACGGCGCCTGCGCGGTCGGCGACCAGCGAACCGTTGTTACGGGTCGTCAGCACACCGAACCACGGCTCGTGGCCCTCGTGGATGGAGTGGGCGATGCCGGTGCCGCGCGTACCGGTCAGGAACTCGGTACGGAAGCCGATGAGACCGCGGGACGGGACGACGAACTCGAGGCGGACCCAGCCGGAGCCGTGGTTGGACATGTTGTCCATACGGCCCTTGCGGACGCCCATGAGCTGCGTGACCGCGCCCATGTGCTCCTCGGGCACGTCGATCGTCATGCGCTCGACCGGCTCGTACGTCTTGCCCTCGACCTGCTGGGTGACAACCTGAGGCTTGCCGATGGTCAGCTCGAAGCCCTCGCGGCGCATCTGCTCGACCAGGATGGCCAGCGCCAGCTCACCGCGGCCCTGCACCTCCCAGGCGTCGGGACGCTCGGTGTCGAACACGCGCAGCGAGACGTTACCGACCAGCTCACGGTCCAGGCGGTCCTTGACCTGACGGGCGGTCACCTTGCGGTCCTTGACGGCCGCCTTCGCGGAGGCGCCCTTGCCGGTGCCGCCGCGGCCGACCAGCGGCGAGGTGTTCGTACCGATGGTCATGGAGATCGCCGGCTCGTCGACCGTGATGAGCGGCAGCGCGATCGGGTTCTCGAGGTCGGCGAGGGTCTCGCCGATCATGATGTCCGGGATACCGGCCACGGCGCAGATGTCACCGGGGCCCGCCATCTCGGCCGGCTTGCGGGTGAGCGCCTCGGTCATCAGCAGCTCGGTGATGCGCACGTTGGACATCGTGCCGTCGCGCTTGATCCACGTGACGGTCTGGCCCTTGCGCAGCTCGCCCTGCTCGACGCGGAGCAGCGCGATACGGCCGAGGAAGTTGTCGGCGTCCAGGTTGGTGACGTGCGCCTGGAGGGGGGCGGCCTCGTCGAACTCGGGGGCCGGGACGTGCGACAGGATCGTGGTGAAGAAGGGCTCCAGGCTGTCGCTGTCCTGCGGGACGGTGCCGTCCGCGGGCTTGGTCAGCGAGGCCACGCCGTCACGCGCACACGCGTAGACGATGGGGAACTCGATCTGCTCCTCGTCCGCGTCCAGGTCCAGGAAGAGGTCGTACGTCTCGTTGACGACCTCGTCGATCCGGGAGTCCGGGCGGTCCGTCTTGTTGATGCACAGGATGACGGGCAGGCGCTGCTGGAGCGCCTTGCGCAGCACGAAACGGGTCTGGGGCAGCGGGCCCTCGGAGGCGTCGACGAGCAGCACCACCGCGTCCACCATCGACAGACCGCGCTCGACCTCGCCACCGAAGTCGGCGTGGCCCGGGGTGTCGATGATGTTGATGGTGATGACGTCGCCGCCATCCTTCGGGTGGTACTTCACGGCCGTGTTCTTGGCCAGGATCGTGATGCCCTTCTCACGCTCCAGATCGTTCGAGTCCATCATTCGGTCGTCGAGCGATTCGGCGGCGTGCGCGGCGAAGGCACCGGCCTGCTTCAGCATGGCGTCGACGAGGGTCGTCTTCCCGTGGTCGACGTGGGCGACGATGGCGACGTTGCGGATGTCGTGGCGCGTGGCCATATTGCGGCGAACTCCCGGAGAGTGAGGAAGGCCTGCGCGTACGTCTGTGTTACGCGGACCCTGCCGGGCTGGACACGCCACGGCCTTACCCCATCGTACGTGGCGTACGGGGAAGGAGCCTCCGCAGGGCCTTACGGGTGGCGGCGGAACCGGTCAGACGCCGGTCACGGCGGGAGATCCGGCGGGGCACAGTTTCGCCGCGGCGACCTTGGCCGGGGCGCCCTCGGAGGGCTCGGAACAGGGCAGGAACCCGCCGCCGTAGGTGTCCCAGGTGTGCACATGGCCGTGCACCGGCGGGTTCAGTCCACAGGTATATGTGAAGTCGGCCTCGACCAGGTCGACCGACTCCCAGGTGTAGTACGGCTGCCGGGGCCCGACGAGCTCGTTGAGGAAGCCCGTCTCCTCGTGCCCGGCCGTGTCGGACGGCCCGGCGAGCGGGTTGTCCGTCTTGAGGTGGGCGCCCAGCGCCTTGATCACGCGGGCGGGGGCGACGCCCTTGGGCGGGTGGCTCACGGTGGGCCGGTAGACGGTGCCGGAGACGGGTTTGATGACGCCCTGGTACCCGCCGTCGGCGAACGTGATCCGGTCGGGCAGCCCGGTCAGCCGCTCGACGTGCCGGACGCCGGACCAGGCGTACGTCCCGTGCGCGCAGATCGTGGCCGCGTCGGCGGCGAGCCTGCTCTCACCCGCCGTGACACCACAACCCGCCGCCCCCGCCGCCAGCACCACCACGGTCACCGCCGCGCACCGACCCCGCGCAATCCACCCCCGTACGACCACCGCCGCCCCGCGAGTAGCTGCGGGACGGCGGCCGTGCTCGTCATGTCGGGGTGATGTTAATCCTCAGCCCTTGGTCGGGCTGGCCGAGGGGTGGGCGCCCTTCTTCAGGAAGCCCATGTCCTCGTAGACCGGGGTCTGGAAGCCGAAGGAGCCGGCGTTGACGACGGTTCTGCGGGCGGCGGTGAGCTGGGGGCGCTGGTAGAGGGGGATCGAGCCGGCCGCCGCCCAGATGCGGGCGTCGGCCTTGCGGACCAGGGCGGCGGACTCGTCCTCGTCGAGGGTCGAGGCCGCCTGGTCGAAGAGCTGGTCGACCTGGTCGGTGCCGACGCGGGTGTAGTTCTGCTCGACGTTCAGGGAACCGTCCGCGGCCGGGACCGGCTTGGCGAAGATCGGGCGGGCGTCGGTGGCGGGGAAGGCGGACGCGGGCCAGGAGTAGAGGGCTAGGTCGTACTGGCCGGACGCGATGTGGTCCTTGAAGTAGCTGTCGTCGGAGACCTTGGTGATCTCCGTGCGGATGCCGACCTTCTCCAGCATCCGGGAGATGCTGTCGGCGACCGCGCTCAGCGACTCCGAGCCGGTTCCGGAGGGGAGCACGAAGCGGAGGGTGAGCGGCTTGCCGTCCTTGGCGAGCGGCCCGGTCTTCGCGCCCGCCGGGGCTGCCGTGCCCTTCGGGGCGTACGCGCCGGGCGCGCCGCCCTGCTTCACCTTGCGGCCGTCGTACTGCTTGCCGTCGGCGAGGTGCTTGGAGCTCTCGTCGCCGTGCCCGTGCTTCTTGGTGTGGTCCTGCGGGTCCTTGTTGTCCTCGCCGACGATGTACTGCCCGTCGGAGCCGCCCTCGGACTCGGCCTCGTCGTCGGCCTTCTTGCCCTTCTTGCCCTCGGCGCCGGCCGCCTTCTCGCCCTTGTCCTTGAGCGGTCCGCCGGCCACCCAGCCGGCGTCGGCGAGCAGCGCCTGCGCCTCCGTGGTGTCCTGGCCGCCGAGCGCGCCGCTGTTGTCGGCGTACGCGGCCTGCCCGGAGAGCGCGAGGTGGCTGCCGACCGGCACGGCGGGCAGACCGAGCGGCTTGAGTACGACCTTTGCCAGTTCCGTCCGGTCGAGCGCGCGGGCCACCGCACGCCGGACGCGCTCGTCGGCGAGGGGGCCTCCGGAACCGTTCAGGGCGAGCTGCGTGTAGGCGGGCTCGAAGGAGCGGCGGACGGTGAAGGCGCGCAGCGCGTCCTGCTGGCGCAGGAACTCGGCGAGCGCCTTGCGCTGCTTCTTGCCGAGCTTCTTCGCCTTCTGCCGGCTCTCGTTCTTGTTCTCGTCGCTGCTCGTGGGGCTCGCGCCCTGGAGCGGGGTGCTCGTGCCCTTGGCGCGGCCCGCGAGCGCGATACGGTTCGCGTCGGCGGGGTCGATCGCGGCCAGGTCGACCGTGCCGTCGGCGAGCGCGGCGGCCCGCTTGTCGAGGGGTACGGCGTGCAGCACGATCTGGGAGAGCTTCGCGGGCCGGCCCCACCAGTGCGGGTTGCGGCCGAGGACGATCTCCTTGTCCTTGCGGTCGATCTTCTGCACCGAGAACGCGCCGGCGGTGACCTTCAGCTTGCGGCGCGCGCCGTCGTTGAAGGAGTCCGGGGTACCCATGACGTCCTTGGGGTACAGCGGCGAGAACAGCGCCTTCCAGTCGGCGTAGGGCCTGCTGAAGGTGACCTTGACCTCAAGGTTGTTGGCGCCGCGCTCGATCTTCTCGATGCGGTCGTAGCCGGCGTTGCGCGCGGTCCAGTACGCGGAGTCCTTGCCGGACAGGGCGCGCCACTGGGCGGCGAAGTCGGCGGCGCCGATCTCGCGGCCGTCGCTCCACACGGCCCGCTGGTCGAGCTTGTAGAGGACGACCTGCTTGGGCTCGGTGTCGACGACCTTCGCGGACTCCAGGTAGTCGGCGTCGCGCTGCGGGCGCCCCTGGGCGTCGAGCCGGAACATGGCGGGCAGCACGGCCTGGGCGACGCGGGTGGTGGCGTCGTCGGCGTCCGACTGGAACGTGTTGAGGGTCTCCGGTACGTCGTCCACGGCCCAGTTCAGGGTGCCGCCGTCGGCGACCAGGGCACGCCCGACGGGGGCGATGTCCTGTCCGGCCAGCGGCTTGCCCGACTCGTCGTCGGAGCTGCACGCAGCGAGGGTGGGCACCGCGAGCGCGCCCGCGGTGAGGAAGGCGACCGAGCGCATGACCGCGCGCAGTCTGACGCCGTCGTGGGACATCACTGCTACCTCCGGTAAGCCGCGGGGCTTCTGATCACATTTGGTGGAATATGGAGCTGATCAGATCTATGCGGCCACTGAAGAGGAAACGGTTCGCCCTTTCAGGGCGACACGGCGAGGGGCGCCGGGAAGCCCACCCGTGCGGCGCAATGTTCGAATCTGCCCCCGTACACACCAACGCACCCCGGCCAATCCGTGCACACCGCTTCCCACCGGTAGGTGTGGCGCGCAACACTCGCAGGCGCATGAACGTTGCCGTCCAGGGCCGACGCCCGCGGAAGTGAGGTCACGTCATGTCCGTGCACGACGAACTGACGTCAGTCCAGCGCTGTCTCGACGACCTGTTCAGGTCGGTGGGACGGCTGGAGAACCAATTCGGCAGCGGCGGCCTGGAAATGCGCAGGGTCAAGGCCGACGCCGACCGGCTGCGCGAGAGCGTCGCGCTGCTGCGCGACGCCGCACCAGGGATCGAGCGCCCCCGGCGCCCCGATCTCGTCTCCATCCCCGACACCCCCTACGACAACAGCCTGTGGACGGACTCGGACGACGAGGGACTCGGCGCCCACGACCGCCACGCACCCTGAACCGACCGGAGTCCTGACTTGGCCACTGGTACGGAACCCCATCTGAACAGCGGCGGCGTACACACCGGTACGCGCGCCGCGATCGACGCCCCGCATCTGCGGACCGACCGCTGGTGGCTGGCCCCGGCCGTCACCGCCGCCGGACTGCTGGCCTTCGTCGTCTACTCGACATGGCGGGCCTTCGCGGACTCGAACTACTACTCGGCGCCCTACGTCTCGCCGTTCTACTCGCCCTGTCTGGCCGAGCGGTGCCGGACGATGCACGCGGGCCCGAACGCGGATCTCTTCGGGAGCTGGTGGGGCATCTCCCCCGCCATCATCATCCTGATCTTCCCGCTCGGCTTCCGCCTGACCTGCTACTACTACCGCAAGGCCTACTACCGGGGCTTCTGGGCCTCGCCCCCGGCCTGCGCGGTGGCCGAGCCGCACAAGAAGTACAGCGGCGAGACCCGCTTCCCGCTGATCCTGCAGAACGTCCACCGGTACTTCTTCTACGCGGCGCTCCTGGTGGCGGGCACGCTGACGTACGACACCGTGCTGACCTTCCGCGACGAGCACTACCACTGGGGCCACATGGGCCTGGGCACCCTCGTCTTCCTCGTCAACATCGTGCTGATCTGGGCGTACACCCTCTCCTGCCACTCCTGCCGGCACATCGTCGGCGGCAAGCTCAAGCACTTCTCCAAGCATCCCGTGCGCTACAAGGCCTGGCAGTTCGTCGGAAAACTGAACAACCGTCACATGCAGCTGGCCTGGGCTTCGTTGATCAGTGTGGCGGCCGCCGACTTCTACGTGTACCTGGTCGCCTCCGGCGCTTTCAACGATCCGAGGTTCTTCTGATGTCCGTGGTCGAGCGACAGGAGTGGGACGTCGTCGTGGTCGGTGCCGGTGGCGCGGGCCTCCGGGCCGCCATCGAGGCGCGCGAGCGCGGTGCCCGTACGGCGGTGATCTGCAAGTCGCTGTTCGGCAAGGCCCACACGGTGATGGCCGAGGGCGGCATCGCGGCCGCGATGGGCAACGTCAACTCCGGCGACAACTGGCAGGTCCACTTCCGCGACACCCTGCGCGGCGGCAAGTTCCTCAACCAGTGGCGCATGTCGGAGCTGCACGCGAAGGAAGCCCCGGACCGGGTATGGGAGTTGGAGACCTGGGGCGCCCTCTTCGACCGTACCCAGGACGGCCGGATCTCCCAGCGCAACTTCGGCGGCCACGAGTACCCGCGCCTCGCGCACGTCGGCGACCGTACGGGACTTGAGCTGATCCGCACGCTCCAGCAGAAGATCGTGTCGCTCCAGCAGGAGGACCACAAGGAGACCGGCGACTACGAGTCCCGCCTGAAGGTCTATCAGGAGTGCACGGTCACCAGGGTGTTGAAGGACGGCAGCCGGGTCTCCGGTGTCTTCGCCTACGAGCGCGAGACGGGCCGTTTCATGGTCCTCGAAGCCCCCTCCGTGGTGATCGCGACGGGCGGGATCGGCAAGTCCTTCAAGGTGACGTCGAATTCGTGGGAGTACACGGGCGACGGTCACGCGCTGGCGCTGCTCGCCGGGGCACCGCTGCTGAACATGGAGTTCGTGCAGTTCCATCCCACGGGCATGGTCTGGCCGCCGTCCGTGAAGGGCATCCTGGTCACGGAGTCGGTGCGCGGCGACGGCGGGGTGCTGCGCAACTCCGAGGGAAAACGCTTCATGTTCGACTACATCCCCGACGTCTTCAAGGAGAAGTACGCCGAGTCGGAGGCGGAGGGCGACCGCTGGTACGAGGACCCGGACAACAACCGCCGTCCCCCCGAACTGCTCCCCCGCGACGAGGTCGCCCGCGCCATCAACTCCGAGGTGAAGGCGGGCCGCGGCTCACCGCACGGCGGGGTGTTCCTGGACGTGTCGACGCGCATGCCGGCTGAGGTCATCCGGCGCCGACTCCCGTCCATGTACCACCAGTTCAAGGAACTGGCCGACGTCGACATCACGGCGGAGGCGATGGAGGTCGGGCCGACCTGTCACTACGTGATGGGCGGTGTCGCGGTCGAGTCGGACACGGCGGCGGCACGCGGGGTACCGGGGCTGTTCGCGGCCGGTGAGGTGGCCGGCGGCATGCACGGCTCCAACCGGCTGGGCGGCAACTCCCTGTCCGACCTGCTGGTGTTCGGCCGCCGGGCCGGCTGGCACGCGGCGGACCACGCGGCCGACCTGGCGGACAGCCGCCCGCTGGTGGACGACACGGAGGTCGACCTGGCGGCGGCGGAGGCACTGCGCCCCTTCTCCGCCGAGGGCCCGGAGCCCGGCAAGGAGAACGGCCGCCCACCGGAGAACCCGTACACCCTCCACCAGGAACTCCAGCAGACCATGAACGACCTCGTCGGCATCATCCGCCGCGAGGGCGAGATGGAACAGGCGCTGGAGAAACTCGCCGATCTTCGGGTACGGGCCCGCCGGGCCGGAGTCGAGGGCCACCGGCAGTTCAACCCCGGCTGGCATCTCGCCCTGGATCTGCGGAACATGCTGCTGGTCAGCGAGTGCGTGGCCCGGGCCGCCCTGGAGCGCACCGAGTCGCGGGGCGGACACACCCGCGAGGACCACCCCGGCATGAACCGCGACTGGCGCCGCATCAACCTGCTGTGCCAACTGACCGACCCCACCGGCGGGTTGGCGGCCACGGACCCGGTGTCCGGCCAGATCGCCCTGACCCGCGAGACCACCGATCCCATCCGCGCCGACCTGCTCGCCCTCTTCGAGAAGGAAGAGCTGGTCAAGTACCTCGCCGAAGAGGAGCTCTACGAGTGAGCAGCTACGAGGCCCGCTTCAAGGTGTGGCGGGGGGACGTCAAGGGCGGCGGCCTGAAGGACTTCAAGGTCGAGGTCAACGACGGCGAGGTGGTACTCGACATCATCCACCGCCTGCAGGCCACCCAGGCCTCCGACCTCGCCGTGCGCTGGAACTGCAAGGCGGGCAAGTGCGGTTCGTGCTCGGCGGAGGTCAACGGGCGCCCCCGGCTGATGTGCATGACCCGCATGTCGGTGTTCACCCCCGAGGAGACGATCACCGTCACGCCGCTCCGGGCCTTCCCCGTCGTACGGGACCTGGTCACGGACGTCGGCTTCAACTACCAGAAGGCCAGGGAGGTTCCGGCGTTCGTGCCGCCGGAGGGTGTGGGTCTTGGCGAGTACCGGATGATGCAGGAGGACGTCGATCGCTCGCAGGAGTTCCGCAAGTGCATCGAGTGCTTCCTGTGCCAGGACACCTGCCACGTCGTCCGCGACCACGAGGAGAACAAGACGGCGTTCGCCGGCCCCCGATTCCTCATGCGGGTCGCGGAGTTGGACATGCACCCGCTGGACGCGGCGGCCGAGAGCGGCCTCGACCGCAAGAAGACCGCCCAGGACGAACACGGCCTCGGCTACTGCAACATCACCAAGTGCTGCTCCGAGGTCTGCCCCGAGGGCATCCACATCACGGACAACGCGCTGATTCCCTTGAAGGAACGGGCGGTTGACCGCAAGTACGACCCGTTGGTGTGGCTGGGGTCGAAGATCAGGAGGCGTTCTTCAGAAGGGTGAGGACCTGGCCGAGGTTGTGCTCGGCGATGCCGCGCATGAACTCCGGGTCGTGGAAGTCCCCGACGTCGAGGAGGCGCAGGGGGCCGGCCACGAGGGAGAGGTGCATGGCCAGGCGGTAGAGGCGCAGGCGGTTGTCGTCGAGGCCTTCGGTGTCTTCGGTGTCTTCGGTGCGCAGGGCGTCGTAGTGGCGGCCGAAGCGCAGGCGGAGGAAGACGTGCTCCCACTCCACGTCGAAGTACATGAGGCCTTCGATGTCGATGAGGGCGAGGTCGCCGTCGGGGGTCACGCGGACGTGGTCGGGGCCGAGTTCGCCGTGGATGAGGGTGGCGGTTCCGGTGCGAGGTTGGACCCGGTCGGCCAACATCCTTATGGTGTCGGCCAGTTGGGGGTGGGCGGCTGCTGCTCGTGGGTCTCGTGCCGGTAGCTCGTCGAGGTCGCTCAGGGCTCGTTCGACTACGACCGCCTCGCACGAACCGCCGTACGAGGAACCGCCGTTGTCGACGACCGCGACCTTCCCGAAGCGCGGGCCCGCGCAGGTGTGCAGGGTGTCGAGCAGGGCCGCCATCCGCTCCAGCGCGTCCGCCTTCGGTACGGCGGCCGGGTCGCCGTCCAGCAGGTCCTCCAGGGTGCCGCCCGGGAGGTCCTCGACGATGGCCACGTCCGCCGGGAGGTGGGTGTGCGTGGGATCGGCGTGGAGGAGTCGGGGGGCTCGGACACCGGCTGCGGCGAGGCGGTTCGCCGCCGCAGTGAAGAGGGTGAGGCCGGAGGCGTGGGAGAAGGGGGAGCGGGGGTCGCCGGGGCCGGCGTCCCAGAGGTCCTCGTCCGGGGACCAGACGTAGGCGACGGCGGTCGAACCGTCGCCGAGGGCCAGGCGGTAGACGCCCTTCTTCGAACCGCCCCGGAGGCGGGTCACGTCGTTCAGGGTGTGGCCGATGGCGTGGGCGAACGGGGCCAGGTCGGTGCGGGTGAGGGTCTTGCGGGTGGTGGTCATCGGAGTACGGGGCGCTGCGCACGCCACTGCAGTGCACCGCCGAGGACGATCAGGACGAACGCCGTCGCCGCGCCCGCGTCGCCCATGGCCAGGGAATCAGCCCACCAGCGCAGGGACATCCCCGTTGCCATGCCCAGCGCGAAGACCAGCTGCCCGTAGCCCCACAACTCCGGCCGTACGACCCGGCCTCGCAGCGTCGGCGGCATCCGGCCGGTCGTCACCGCGACGACTCCGGTCACCGCCACCAGCAGACAGGCCACCGCGGCCAGTCCCGTCCAGATCATCGCCCACCCCCGTCGGACCGGGCAGATCATCTCATCCACAGCCGTGAACAGCGCCGTGTTTTCCCACACTTGGGCACGCGCTCAGTGCACCCAGTCCTCCTGGTACGCCGTCCAGTCCGCCTCCGTCGCCGCGAAGTCGACGTACAGGGCGACGCCGAAGTTCGTACGGTCCGCGTCCGTGCGGGACAGGCCGAGGCGTACGCCGCGTACGGCGGCGGGGACGGTCTCGGCGGCGCCTCGGTGGCCGAAGCGGTTCTCGTGGTAGAAGGGCAGGCCCATGAGGAGGTCGGTGGAGTCCGGGGTGACCTCCAGGGCGAGCGAGGTCTGCTGGGCGACGTAGCCGCCGTAGAGGCTCTGCAGGGGTTGCATCGTGTCGTACGACATGACGGCGATCTGGTCGACGCGGCGGGCGACCTGGCCGAAGTACGCCTGCGACCACCACTTGGGGTGGTTCGTGACCGTGCCCCAGAAGGAGTGGAAGGCGGGGAGCGGGTCGATCTGGTGGGCGGCGACGGAGAGTTGGGCGTGGTGGGCCCGGGTGACCTCGTGGAGTCTGTCGAGGAGGTCGAGGTAGTTCGCGTCGCCGGAGTGGAGGGGTTCCAGGTCGAAGTGGGCGCCCTCGAAGCCGGCGGCGAGGATCTGGCGGGCGGAGGCGACGATCGCGGTGCGGGTCGCGGCGTTCTGCAGGCGCAGGCCGTCCGGGCTCTCGGTGGCCAGCTTGTCACCCAGCCAGGCCTGGACGCGGACGCCGGGAAGTTCCCTGTGCACCGACTCGATCAACCAGGCCGCCTTGGGGTAGTCCGACGCCGGGAGGGTGCCGTCGTGCTCCAGGGGGCCTGAATGGACGTACAGGTCGCGGATACCGGTGCCTTTCAGACGGCGGGCCAGCGCTGCGATGTCCGCGTCGGTCTTACGACCGTCCACCCACGCGTGGCCCAGCCAGATCGCGTCCTGGTCCCGGGTGTACGTGCCGTCGGAAACGTCACCGGCGTAATTCACGCGGAGGGCGATCTCGGCGGCGAGGGTGGGGAGGAGCAGGGCGAGAACCAGTGCGAGGAGGCTCCGCCGAACCCACGTCGTTTTCCCACCCCGCCCACCCGTACTACTTTCGTCGTCGGGTGCGGGTGGCCCCTGTGGGGGTACAGCGCCATCGGCGGCCTCGGGCGGATCGGTCGCCACAAGCCCGTCGGTCGCCACAAGCCCGTCGGTCGCCACAAGCCCGTCGGTCGCCACAAGCCCGTCGGTCGCCACAAGCCCGTCGGTCGCCACAAGCCCGTCGGT
>NZ_JBHXME010000188.1:0-19893 GCF_042721125.1 Streptomyces sp. NPDC058469 | reverse complement strand
AACGGGCTGGAGCGGGTCGAGTCAAGGGTGGAGCGCAGCGGAATCGGCGTAGCCGACGCGACCGTAGGGAGCGCCCTTTACTCGGGCCGTGGAAGGCCGACACTGGCAAAGAAGCGAGTGGCCCAACGTCCACGTACGAACAGGCGCTCACTGCACACCGGCGTGGCCTTCACTCACCCCTGAGCCTGTGGCTCCAACACCGCGTGTATGCCGGGTTTCCTGCGTGTGCTTGCGCTCCGGTTCCGCGCCGGGGTCCTGGACGATCGCGTACGGCACCAACCGAAAGATTCGCCGGTGCCGTCGTTGCGGGCGCGAGCGTCGTCCCGGAGTGTGGCGAGGTCGATGCAGGCCTGACAGTCGGGGATGGGGGAGGGTGGCGTAGTGATGTCGTAGGGCACGGAATTCCCCACCCAGGAGCGGGAGTCGGCAGCCTTTACGCCGGCGATCAGCCGTTCCTGGGGTGTTGCCGGGCGTACGGCTTCCGGGGCGGCCTCCCATTCCCGGCCGCCGCCGAGTGGGCGCAGCATCGCGTAGGGGCCTGCCTTGCCTCGGCATTCACCCAGTTGATCGGTCAGTACGTCGTCGTCAACTTCGGGCGTTCTGGCGTACGTTGAAGGGTGATTACAGCGAGTACTCGGGCTGATACTTTGCGTGCATGAAGTTCACCCTGACCTATGACGTGGCCGGTGCTCCCGAGGAGTTCTTCGCCTGGTTCCTTGATTCGAGGCGTGAAGACGACCTGTACAAGGGCGAGTTGAAGTACAGGAGCTACGTGATGTCGGGGCGGCGTGAGAGCGACGAGCGGGTTGTCCGGCGCACCGTGTTCCAGCGCGCGATGCAACTGCCCGCCCCGGCGGCCAAGTTGCTCGGCGCCGACTTCAGTGAGGTCGAGGACGGAACCTTCGAGAAGGCCGACCGTCTGTGGACCTGGAAGGTGACGCCGAGCAGCCAGGCGGACAAGATCCGCCACGAAGGCCACCTGAGGGTCGAAGACGTCGACGCCGTCCGCACCCGCCTCCGCCTGGAATTCACCTACGAGGCGAAGATCTTCGGCATCGGTGGCCTCCTGGAGAGCGTGATGGAGAAGAACCTGCGCGAGGAGTGGGACCGGACCGTCGCGTTCTACAACCGTCAGGCCTGTGCCTGAGCGGACGGCGGGGTTCGTCCCGCGAGGCGGGTGAGGACCAGGTACAGCACCGCGCTCAGTACGAAGCCCACGATCGGCGTGCTGTCGCCGAAGGACGGCCAGTGTTTCGGGACGTAGCCGACGTAGTCCTCCTGGTTGGAGAAGAGCGGGACCGATACCCCGATGCCGATCAACAGGGCTGCCAGGCCGGGCCAGTTGGTGAAGGTGGGGTCGGTGAGGCGGGGGGCGAGGTCCTCCGTTGTCGTTGTGGCCCGGGACTGGAACCAGCGTTCCACCAGGACCACGCCCAGCCACGGCGCCACCCAGTACGCGATCACCAGCAGGAACGCCTCGTACGCCGAGCCCGCGTCGGACAGTGACGCCCATGCCGCCGCCGTACCGGCCACGCCCGACACCACGACGAGCACGCTGCGGTTCAGCCACGCGGGGAGTTTCAGGCCGAGGGCGGTGAGGGAGATCGCGCCGGAGTAGACGTTCAGGGCGTTCGCCGAGATCGCGCCGAGGATGATCGCGAGCAGTACCAAGTTGGCGAGCCAGGACGGGAGATGGCCGGTGAAGGCCGCCGTGGGGGTGGCGTCCTTGGGGGCCAGTAGCGTTGCCGAGGCCGCGCCCATCACCGCCACGAACGTCACCGACACGAACAGGCCCAGCGCCGGATACAGGACCGTCCTGAACTTGTTCGCCGTACGCGGGAGATAGCGCGAGTAGTCCGTGGCGTACGGGTTCCAGCCCGCCGCGTAACCCCAGGCCGCGCTGAGCGCGAGGAGGAAGCCGCCCACTCCGCCGCCCGTGCCGCCCGTGCCGAGGTGCGCGTCCTTGAACGTCCACACGCCGGCCAGCAGGAAGATCACCGCGAGTGCCGGGAACGCGTACTTCTCGAAGGTGTGCACGAAGTTGTGGCCTATGAAGCCGATCAGGATCTCCGCCACCACTACGAGCAACAGCGACGGCAGGGGACGTAGACCTGTGAGGGTGTTCAGTGCGAACGCCGCGCTCACGCTGTTCACCGCGAACCAACCGACGCCCGCCACAAGGCCGTTCGCCGCCGACGGGATGATGTTGCCGCGGAAGCCGAAGGAGAAGCGGCCGATCACCATCTGCGGGACGCCGAAGCGCGGGCCGTCCAGCGAGAGGAAGCCTTGGGTGATCGCGCCGAGGCCCGTGCCCAGGACGATCGCGCCGGTCGCCTGCCAGAAACTCAGGCCGAAGAAGAGGACCGAGATCACGCCGATGTAGACGGTCGCGAACTCGATGTTCGGGGAGGCCCAGGTCCAGAGGAGCTGGAGCGGGCTGCCGTGGCGTTCGGCGTCGGGGATCGGCTCGGCACCCGCCGTCTCTACGGCGATGACCTTGTCACCGTATTCGGGGGCGAGGGTGCCGGCGGAGTCGGCGGGAGCAGTCGTCATGCGAGGTAAGTGTCCGGTTCCTGCCGGTCCGGGCCCAGAGGCGCATTGTCCGTACCGGGCCGCTCACCGGCGTACAACCTGCACGTATCACTCGGCCTTGGGGTCGTCCTTGAGGTCGTCCTTGTTCAGGGACTTCAGGAACTCGGGGTTGTCGTCCGGCGCGATCCACCGGCCCGGCGCGTCCGCCGCCTCGGCCGTCGTACGCCGCGCCCGGCCCGCGATCAGCCACGCGATCGGGCCGACCAGAACCTCGCCGAAGAGCAGGATGACGAACACCCACGCCAGTTTCGGCATGCCGCGTACGTCCTCCTCGGGCGTGTTCAGGCAGTCCACGAAGGCGTAGATCCACAGGGCCAGGACCAGCAGGAAGGGCAGATACCTGAGCATGGCGGCGAGATTCTCCTGAGAGGTGAGACGGCCCCGGTGACGGGGCCAGGTTAGCGGGTGGCCGCTGTGCCAGCCCGGGGGCCAACCCCCGGACCCCCGGCAGAAGGCAGGGGTGGACGTCAGGAGACAGTGAGCGCTCGGCGATACTGGGACACATGGCTTACGACGATCTTCGCTCCCTGCTCAGGGCACTGGAGCGCGAGGGAGACCTCAAGCGCATCAAGGCCGAGGTGGACCCCTGTCTGGAGGTCGGGGAGATCGTCGACCGGGTTCAGAAGGCCGGCGGGCCCGCTCTCCTCTTCGAGAAGGTGAAGGGGTCCTCGATGCCCCTCGCCATGAATGTCTTCGGGACCGACCGGCGGCTGCTGAAGGCGCTGGGGCTGAAGTCGTACGGCGACATCTCCGAGAAGATCGGCGGGCTGCTGCGGCCCGAGCTGCCGCAGGGGTTCGTGGGGGTGCGGGACGCCTTCGGGAAGCTCGGCTCGATGACCCACGTACCGCCGAAGAAGGTCAAGGACGCGCCGGTGCAGGAGGTCGTCCTCGAAGGGGACGACGTCGATCTCGACCTGCTGCCCGCCCTCTTCACCTGGCCGCAGGACGGCGGGTCCTTCTTCAATCTGGGGCTGACCCATACGAAGGACCCGGAGAGCGGGGTCCGCAACCTCGGGCTCTACCGGCTGCAGCGTCACGACAAGCGCACCATCGGCATGCACTGGCAGATCCACAAGGACAGCCGGAACCACTACCAGGTGGCTGCCAGGAAGGGCGAGCGGCTGCCGGTCGCCATCGCCTTCGGGTGTCCGCCCGCCGTGACGTACGCCTCGACCGCGCCTCTTCCCGGTGACATCGACGAGTACCTCTTCGCCGGGTTCATCGCGGGCAAGCGGATCGAGATGGTCGACTGCAAGACCGTGCCGTTGCAGGTGCCGGCGCAGGCCGAGGTCGTCATCGAGGGGTGGTTGGAGCCCGGCGAGATGCTGCCGGAGGGGCCGTTCGGGGACCACACGGGGTTCTACACGCCCCAGGAACCCTTCCCGGCGCTGACCATCGACTGCGTGACGATGCGGAAGCGGCCGTTGCTTCAGTCGATCGTCGTAGGGCGGCCTCCGACGGAGGACGGACCGCTGGGGCGTGCGACGGAGCGGTTCTTCCTGCCGCTGCTGAAGATCATCGTGCCGGACATCGTGGACTACCACCTGCCCGAAGCGGGCGGATTCCACAACTGCGCGATCGTCTCCATCGACAAGAAGTACCCGAAGCACGCCCAGAAGGTGATGCACGCGGTCTGGGGTGCGCACATGATGTCCCTGACCAAGCTGATCGTGGTCGTCGACTCCGACTGCGACGTCCACGATCTGCACGAGGTCGCGTGGCGGGCCCTCGGCAACACGGACTACGCCCGCGATCTGTCGGTCGTGGAAGGACCCGTCGATCATCTCGACCACGCCTCCTACCAGCAGTTCTGGGGCGGCAAGGCGGGTATCGACGCGACGAGGAAGTGGCCCGAGGAGGGCTACACGCGGGACGGCGGCTGGCCCGAGATGGTCCTGTCCGACCCGGAGACGGCGGCGAAGGTCGACCGCCGGTGGAAGGAGTACGGCCTGTGAGCAGCGCGTCTGCCGCTCTCCCGCAACAACCGGGACGTACCAAGGCCTTTCTGCGCCTGGTGATGATCGAGCACTCCGTCTTCGCCCTGCCCTTCGCCTACATCGCCGCGCTGACGGCGATGTTCCAGCTGGACAAGAACATCCACTGGGGGCGGCTGCTGCTGGTCACCATCTGCATGGTGGGCCTGCGGACGTTCGCGATGGCGGTCAACCGGATCATCGACCGCGAGATCGACGCCCGTAACCCGCGCACCGCGCACCGCGAGCTGGTCACCGGCGCGATGACGGTGAAGCACGCGTGGACGGGCGCGCTCGTCGCGCTGGTCGTCTTCCTGGGCTCGGCGGCTCTCCTCAACCCGCTCTGTCTGGCGCTGGCGCCCATCGCGGTGATCCCGATGGTGGTCTATCCCTACGGCAAGCGGTTCACGAACTTCCCGCAGGCCATCCTCGGTCTCGCCCAGGCCATGGGCCCGGTCGGCGGTTGGCTGGCGATCTCCGGCGAGTGGTCCTGGGACGCGGTGATCCTCGGGCTCGCCGTCGGCATCTGGATCGGCGGCTTCGACCTGATCTACGCCTGCCAGGACATCGAGACCGACCGTGAGATCGGCGTCATGTCGGTGCCGGCCCGCTTCGGCATCCCGGCGTCGATCTGGGGCGCGCGGGTCTGCCACGCGCTCACGACCGCCCTGCTCGCCTGGTACGGCGCGGCGACCGGCGCCGGTGCCTTCTTCTGGTTCGGGCTGCTGATCGTCGCGGGCGCGTTCCTGTACGAGCACTCGATCGTCCGGCCGCATGATCTCTCGCGGTTGAACAGGGCGTTCTTCAGCGTCAACGGGTTCATCGGGATTGCCCTGTTCGTGTGCGCGCTGCTGGATCTGCTGGTGCGGGGGCTGACCGTCTAAGCGGCGGTAAGTGGAGTCCCGGTAAGTGGAGTCCTTGGGGTGGGCCTGCGGCGGAACGCGAACGCCGCTCCCACTCCCGCCACCAACCCGACCAGATGCGCCTGCCAGCTGACCCCCGACTGGGTCGGCGCGAGGCCGAACAGGATCGTGCCGCCCCACACCGCGCCGACGAGCAGCCCGACGACGATGCCGAGCGGGCGGCGCTCGGCGAAGCCGCCGACGAGCAGGAAGCCGAAGAGGCCGAAGATCAGGCCGGACGCGCCCGCCGTGTTCGTGTGGGCCGGGGATATGAGCCAGACGCCCAGGCCGTCCGCGACGATGATCAGTGCGCAGACCGCGGCGAACCGGCGGATGCCGCCCAGCGCGGCGAGGAAGCCGAACACCAGCAGCGGCACGCTGTTCGCGGCCACGTGGGCGAAGCCGAAGTGGATGAACGCGGCCGGGACGACGTCGATCAGTTCGGAGGGCTCACGCGGGATGATCCCGAAGCCGTCGAGGGCGTGGCCGCTCAGTACGTCCACCACTTCGAGCAGCCACAACAGCGCGACCCAGCCCACCATCAGCTTGGCCGCGGCCTTCACACGGTCGCCCTGCGACCACTCCAACTCCGTACCGGACATGGCACCCCCCACCACTCACTCGTCCCCACCGAAGAACGCCCCGGCCCCCTTGGCCGGTTCCCGCCCCGCGACGCCAGCTAGGCTCGGTGTCGTGAACCCAGTCAAGCCAGGAGAGACGCCGCGTACGCCTTGGATCGTAGGGGTGTCCGGCGCTTCCGGCACCCCATACGCGGCTGCCGTCCTGCGCGCGCTCCTCAACGCCGGCGAGAGTGTCGACCTCGTCGTGTCCCGCGCGTCCCGGCTCACGCTCCTGGACGAGACGGGGATCTCCTTCCGGGACGCGCATTGGCAGGACGACCTGCGGGAATGGCTGGCCCGCGGCGCCGACGGCAAGCCCGGCACCTTCGAGCCCTACGCCGACGCCGACGCCGTACGGCACTGGAGCGCGGGCGACCTCGCGGCGGGGCCGTCCTCGGGGTCGTACCCCTCGAAGGGCATGATCGTCGTGCCCGCGTCGACCGCGTGTGTCGCCGGGGTCGCCCTCGGACTGAGCAAGGACCTGTTGCAGCGGGCGGCGAGCGTGACCCTCAAGGAGCGGCGCAAGCTGGTGGTCGCCGTACGCGAGACGCCGTTGAACGGGCAGACGCTGCGACACCTCGTGACCCTGGACGACCTGGGGGCGGCCGTGGTGCCCGCCTCGCCCGGTTTCTACGCCGGAGCCACCCACATCCAGGACCTGGTGGACTTCGTCGCCGGGCGGGTCCTGGACTCGGCGGGCGTCGGGCACGACCTGTACCGGCGGTGGAAGGGCGACCTCGGCGCCGGCTTCCGCACAGCCACCTGAAGCACAGCAACCTGAAGCACCGCCAACTGAAGCACCGCCAACTGAAGTACGGCACCCACACAACTCATCGTCATCACCGGAAGGCAATCGATCGCATGGACGCGGTGGACAGGCAGCTCATCCAGGCCCTGAGAGAGAACGGCCGGGCCTCCTACGCGGAGCTGGGGCGCCTCGTCGGCCTGTCGGGACCCAGTGTCACCGACCGCATCAACCGGCTGGAGGCGGCCGGTGTCATCACCGGCTACCGCGCGACCGTCGACTCGGCCTCCCTCGGCCTCGGCGTCATCGCCCTGATCGGCATCTCGCTCTCCGACGCCGCCGACCACGAGGACGTGGCGCGCCGCATGAAGGACCTCGGCGAGATCGAGGACTGCTGGTTCATCGCGGGCGAGGACTCGTTCATGCTCAAGGTGCGGGCACCGGACGTGGACGGCCTGGAGAAGACCATCCGGCGGCTGAGCGGGACCAAGGGTGTGTCCCGGACCCGTACCACCATCGTGCTCTCCACGAAGTGGGAGAACCGGGTCGGAGAGCTGCCCGAAGAGGCGTAGCGGCGTAGGCGCGGAGCGCTGTTTGGGGGCACCTCGCGCCCGAAGGGTGGGGGAGTACGGTTTATCGAGACTGTCGTAGGAAGAGGTATGGGCATGGATGTCGGGCTCAAGCGCGAGCTGGAGCAGAAGGTCCGCTCCGGTGAGCGGCTGTCCCGCGAGGACGGCATCGCGCTGTACGAGTCGGACGACCTGGCCTGGCTGGGCGGACTCGCGCACGAGGTGCGGACGCGGAAGAACGGCGATGTCGTTCACTTCAACGTCAACCGCCACCTCAACATGACCAACGTGTGCACCGCGTCCTGCGCCTATTGTTCGTTCCAGCGCAAGCCGGGCGAGAAGGACGCGTACACGATGCGCATCGAGGAGGCCGTCCGGCTCGCGAAGGCGATGCAGGGCGAGAACCTCACCGAGCTGCACATCGTCAACGGCCTGCACCCGAACCTGCCTTGGCGCTACTACCCGCGGTCGCTGAGCGAGCTGAAGAAGGCCCTCCCGGAGGTCTCCCTCAAGGCCTTCACGGCCACGGAGATCCACCACTTCGAGACCATCTCCGGGCTGAGCGCCAGTGAGATCCTCGACGAACTCATCGACGCCGGCCTCGAATCCCTCACCGGCGGCGGCGCGGAGATCTTCGACTGGGAGGTCCGCCAGCACATCGTGGACCACCGCACGCACTGGGAGGACTGGTCGCGGATCCACCGGCTGGCGCACGAGAAGGGGCTCAAGACCCCGTGCACCATGCTCTACGGCCACATCGAGGAGCCCCGCCACCGCGTGGACCACGTGCTGCGGCTGCGTGAACTGCAGGACGAGACCGGCGGTTTCCAGGTCTTCATCCCGCTGCGCTACCAGCACGACTTCGTGGACATGAAGGACGGGAAGGTACGGAACCGTCTGCAGGCGCGTACGCAGATGGCCACCGGCGCGGAGGCCCTCAAGACCTTCGCCGTCTCCCGGCTGCTCTTCGACAACGTCCCGCACGTCAAGGTCTTCTGGGTCATGCACGGTGTCCAGACCGCCCAACTCGCCCTTCAGCACGGCGCGGACGACATGGACGGCTCGGTCGTCGAGTACAAGATCACGCACGACGCCGACAACTACGGCACCCCGAACAAGCTCACCCGCGACGACCTCCTCGACCTGATCCGCGACGCCGGTTTCCAGCCGGTCGAGCGGAACACGCGCTACGAGATCATCCGCGAGTACGACGGCCCGGACCCGGCGCGGCGCGAGTCCCCGCAGCCGATGCGGGTGTGAGAGCCCGGCACCATGGCACTGACCTTTGAACTGGACCCCGCGATAACCCCTGCCCTGCGCGAGGAGATCCTCACCCTGTGGGCGGATGTCTCGAACGCGGGCGGCTCCGTGGGCTTCGTCGCACCGGTGGCGGTGGACGAGATACGGCCCGAACTGGTCCGGCACTTCGTCTCCATGGCGGAGGGCCGCACCCGGCTGCTGGTCGGCCGGGACGAGTCGGGCACGGTCGCCGCGACCGTGTTCCTCGCGTTCAACACCCACCGCCTGATGCTGCACTGGCTGTGGCTCTACACGGTGATGGTCCACCCCCGCCACCAGGGCAAGGGCTACGGCCGCGACCTCCTCGCCGCCGCCGAGGAGGCCGCCCGGGGCATCGACGGCATCGAGGCGATCCGCCTCACCTGCCGCGGCGGCCACGGCCTGGAGCGGTTCTACGGCTCCTGCGGCTACAAGGAGGTCGGCCGGGTGCCCGGCGCGATCCGCGTCGCCCCCGGGGACGACCGGGACGACATCTTCATGCTGTTGCCCTTGCTGTGAGCCGCCGACCCCCGCCCGAAGATCGGTGGGGGCGCGTGCTTCACTGAGTAGGACTGTTCGGTTAAGTCTGTTCGTTACGGAAGAGTGGATTGAGATGTTCCGCTACACACTGTGGCGCCTCGGAGTCTTCGCGGGCTGCCTCGGAGTCGTCTGGGGCCTCGTCTACCTCGGCGTCTTCCCGCGCGGCTTCGGTGAGTCCAACGGCATGTGGATCGTGCTGCTGGCCCTGGTGATCTCGGCGCCGATCAGCTTCGTGGTGCTGCGCGGGGTGCGGGACCGGGCCTCGTTGCAGATCGTCGAGCGGGTCGACCGGATGAAGGCCAACCTGGACGCCAACCGCAGCCAGGAGGACGAGACGGCGGACGCCGCCCAGCCGACCTCCCACCCGGCCTCCCACCCGCAGGGCCAGGCTTCCTAGTACCTCCGGGTACCTCGGCCGCTCGGCCGGAACTCCTGCTGTGACTCCTGTCGGCGGGCCGGGCGCCCGGGCCGAACTACCCTTGCCCCCATGGGTGCCGTGAAGACCAAACGGATGCC
Source organism: Streptomyces sp. NPDC058469 (assembly GCF_042721125.1). Classification (NCBI taxonomy): domain Bacteria; kingdom Bacillati; phylum Actinomycetota; class Actinomycetes; order Kitasatosporales; family Streptomycetaceae; genus Streptomyces; species Streptomyces sp. NPDC058469. The sequence goes on along the minus strand of NZ_JBHXME010000188.1, from coordinate 10,158 downwards.
GCGGGCGGTCCGTGAGCAGCAGATGCTCGACGCCGCCGTGCAGACCTTCGGGCAGCGCGGTTACATGGCCGCGTCGATGGACGAGATAGCCGAACTCGCGGGTGTGTCCAAGCCGTTGGTGTATCTGTACCTGAACTCGAAGGAAGACCTGTTCACCGCGTGCATCCGGCGCGAGGGTCAGGCGCTCACCGAGTCGGTACGGGCCGGCGTGGACACCGGGTCGGCCGCGGACCGGCAACTCTGGGACGGGCTGCGGGCGTTCTTCACCCACACCGCGCAACACCCGGACGGCTGGGCCGTGTTGCACCTCCAGGCCCGCACCCACGGCGAACCCTTCGCGGCCGAGGTGGCCGCCATGCGCGCCGAACTCGTCGCGTTCGTCACCGAGTTGATCGCGGTCGCCGCCCGCGAGACCCACCGCGACCCCGACCTCGCCGACCGTGAGGTCGCCGGCCTGGCCGAGGCCCTGGTCGGCGCCGCCGAGTCCCTCGCGGCCTGGTCCAACGCGACCCCGGGCGTCACCGCCAAGCAGGCGGCGGCGACCCTGATGAACTTCGCGTGGGCGGGGCTGGGTCAGTTGATGGAGGGGCGGCCTTGGGCGCCGCCGGTGACGGCCGACGCCGAGCGCCCACAAAGCCCGTAGGGCCCATGGGGTCCGTGGGGTCCGTGGAGTCCGTGGAGTCCGTGGAGTCCGTAGAGCTCACAGGGCCAGGGCTCAGACAGGGAGCGGCCGGACGGACCCGTCCACATGCACCCGCTCGCCACTCCGCAACACGAACCTCCCGCCCGCCGCCGCGTACTCCACCACCCCCGGCAACAGCACCGGCGCCCTGAACTCCGCCCGTACGTAAGCCGATTCGGGCGTGCCGTGCGCCGCGAGGCATCGAGCCGCCGTCCACATGCCGTGGGCGATGGCGCGCGGGAAGCCGAAGAGGCGGGCGGTGAGGGGGGAGAGGTGGATGGGGTTGCGGTCGCCGGACGCGGCGCCGTAGCGCCGGCCCACGTCCTCACCGAGCCGCCACTCGGCGACGGTGGGCAACGCCTTCTGCGCTTCCCGCACTTCGCCCCCTTCCCGCCCTTCTCCCGCCTCCCGCGCACCCTGCGCCTCGGGCGCCCGCGCGTCGGCGCGGTGGTGCCGGGCGAGATACGTGCTCCGCGACTCCCATACGACCTCGCCCCCGGCCCCGCCGCCCTCGCCCCCGGCGCGCATCTCCGTCGTGACCGTCGCCTCCGTGCCGCGTCGATGCGGGGCCAACTCGTCGACGTAGACCGTGAGTTCGTAGTCGCCGGTGGCCGGGACCGCCGTGTGCCGGGTGATTTCGACCGACGTGTGGACGAGGCCGAGGAGGGGGAGCGGGAAGGCTCGGCAGCTCATCAGGCGCATGGCGAGGGGGAAGCCGAGGACGTGGGGATAGGTGATGGGGAGGGCGTCGTCGCCGGTGGCGAAGCCGCAGACGCGTTCGTAGGCGGCCAGTTTGGCCAGGTCGACGCGTACGCCGGGCAGGACGAGGCGGGTGCGGGGGAACTCGGCGTCGGGGCGCGGCCGTTTGAAGGGGGAGAGGAGGGCGCCGCGGAGGAGGAGCGGGGTGAGTGCGGGGGTGTCGGTGAGAAGCGGATAGGGGTTGGCCATGTCCCACTCCCGGGTGGCGTCCTGGGCGGCTCTTTTCGGCTTACTTCGCAGTAAGGTTACCGCAGGTAAGGCCAAGTGGGGCGAGCCGGGCGATCCATGGCGGTCTCATGGTCGACACAGAGGCGGCGCAGGGCCGACGTATGGCTGACAAAGCCCTGCGAACCCGCCGAGGTTGCACAGGCCCGGCTCCGTACCACCCCCGAACCCGCACGAAGTCCCCACGCGGGCCCCGTACGATCTTCGACCTAACCCCAGGTAACACCCTGGCCGCGGGCCGGGGATGAACGCCTCGGTACGCACCATGCGTACCTAATGCAGCAGAGCGGTACAAGCTGCACGCCACAGGAGCTGCCATGTCCCTCGCCTACTCGTCCGGCTACGACTACGACGGCGCGCCCGTACTCGTGGAGCCCGAGATCCGGCGGCTGGACGGCGTGGTGCGGGAGGTGTCCGTACCGCCGATGGTGCCGCCGGCGACCCACGGCTCGCTCGCCGACCTGCCGTTCGAGAACGCGGCGGCGGCCCCCGAGCACCTGGTCCTCAGCAGGCAGGACGAGGACGGGAACTGGCATGACGTGACGGCGGCGGAGTTCGCCGAGCAGGTGCAGGCCGTCGCCAAGGGGATGATCGCGGAGGGGCTCGCGCCGGGCGACCGGATCGCGGTCATGGCGCGGACGTCGTACGAGTGGACGCTCCTCGACTTCGCCGCGTGGGCGGCCGGTCTGGTCACCGTCCCGGTGTACCCGACCTCCTCCCTCTTCCAGATCCGCTGGATCCTCCAGGACTCGGGCGCGGTGGCGATGGCCGCCGAGACGGTCGCCCAGGCGGCGGCGCTGGGTCCGGAGACGCCGCGGCTGCCCGACCTGCGTCACATGTGGGTCTTCGAGAAGGGGCACCTGGACCGGCTGGCCGAGCTGGGCCGGACCGTCCCGGACCAGGAAGTCTCCGTACGGCGTGGGGTGTTGCTGCCCGACACGCTCGCCACCGTCATCTACACCTCGGGCACCACGGGCCGCCCCAAGGGCTGTGCGATCACCCACGGCAACTTCCTCGCGGAGATCGACAACGCGATCGAACTCCTCTACCCCGTCTTCAAGAACAAGGCCGACGAAGAACCCTCCACCCTCCTCTTCCTCCCCTACTCCCACGTCTTCGGCCGCATGGTCGCGATCGCCTGCGTCCGCGCCCGCGTCCGCCTGGGCCACGCCGCGAGCCTCAAGTCCGAAGACCTGCTGGCCGACTTGGCGAGTTTCCAGCCGACCTTCCTGCTGGCCATCCCGTACATGCTGGAGAAGGTCTTCAACAACGCGCGGGCGAAGGCGGAGAAGGGCGGCCGCGGCAAGGTCTTCGACCGCGCCACGAACGTCGCCCGCCGCTACGGCGAGGCGCTGGAGGCCCGCCAGTCCGGCCAGGGATCGGGCCCGAGCCGCCCGTTGAGGACCGCCCGCGCCTTCTACGACCCGCTGGTCTACCGGAAGATCCGCAACGCCCTTGGCGGCAAGCTCCGTTACGTCATCTGCGGCGGCTCCCCACTGGGCCGCCGCCTCGCCGCGTTCTACGCCGGCGCGGGCATCGAGATCTTCGAGGGCTACGGCCTGACCGAGACGACGGCGGCGGCGACCTGCACGCCCCCGCTCAAACCCCGCCTGGGGACGGTCGGTTGGCCGATGCCCGGCACCAAGGTCCGCATCGCGTCGGACGGCGAGATCCTGCTCTCCGGCGGGCAGGTCTTCCGGGGCTACTGGGACCCGCACGGGGACGGGGTGATCCCCGCGTCCCAGGACGGCTGGTTCGCGACCGGCGACATCGGCCGCCTCGACGACGAGGGCTACCTCACCATCACCGGCCGCAAGAAGGAGATCCTGATCACCGCGGGCGGCAAGAACGTGGCCCCGGCCCCGCTGGAGAACTGGCTCCGCTCCCACCCCCTGATCGCCCAGTGCATGGTCGTCGGCGACCGCCGCCCCTACGTCGCCGCCCTCATCACCCTCGACCTCGAAGGCATCACCCACTGGCGCCAGATGAACGGCAAGCACCCGGTACCGGCCGAACTCCTGGTCAACGACGAGGAGTTGCTCGCGGTCCTGCAACGAGCGGTCGACGAAGCGAACAAGCTGGTCTCCCGCCCCGAGTCCATCCGCCGCTTCAGCATCCTGCCGGGTGACTTCACGGAGGCGGCGGGCCATCTGACGCCGTCGATGAAGCTGCGGCGGGAGTTCGTCATGGGGGAGTTCGCGCGGGAGATCGAGGGGCTGTACGCGAACTAGGCTCTGTACGCGAACTAGGGTCTGTTCAGGTCGGTTTGGCGCAGTACTCGGTCGACTTGGCGCGGCACTCAGGGGATGCGACACCACTGGCGGGAGGATCTGGTCCATGGCGCCCACCCGAACTTCCCAAGCAACCGATCTGCTACGCCAGTTGGGCGCCGAGACCATCCCCCACCCCGGTGGCACGCTCCTCGCCCACCTGGACCGGGTGCGCGCACGCCTGGCCACGTGGGGTGCCCGCCCGGACCTCCAACTCGCGGGCCTGTGCCACGCGTTCTACGGCACGGACGGCTTCCCCACGGCACTGCTGCCCCTCGACCGCCGCGCCGAACTGCGTGCGGTGATCGGCGAAGAGGCGGAGGCGATCGTCTACTTCTACGCGAGCTGCGACCGCAAGGCCACGTATCCGGTGCTCGCGGACCGCTTCCACGACCGTTTCACGGGAACCAGCCGCGTCCCCGAACCCGGCCTGCGTGAGGACTTCGCCGAGCTGACCGCCGCCAACGAACTGGACCTGGCGCAACGGGACTTGGCCTTCCGTGCGAAATGGGGCCCGGGTCTTCTCGCCCTGTTCACCGGCTTCCGTCCCCTGCTGAGCGAGCCGGCGTGGAGCGACTGTCGTGCCGTACTACTGGACGCCCCCTAGTCATTGACTTCACAAGACCCCCGCGCGACATTCCCAGCCCATTTCCTCGTCGGGCTGGAGCGGCCATGACCACGAGCGCGGACGCACACGCACAACTCCCCGGTAGAAGACGTGTGTTGGCGGGTGGTGCGGTCGCGGCGCTCGGTGTCGTCGCCGGGGTGCAGCACACGGCGCAGGCCGCCGACCTTCCTCTCCTCGGTACCTACGACGTCGTGGTGATCGGTGCGGGAGCGGCCGGGATGACGGCCGCGCTGACCGCCGCCAAGCAGGGGCTGAGCTGTGTGGTGGTGGAGAAGGCGCCGACGTTCGGGGGTTCGGCGGCGCGTTCGGGGGCGGGGATCTGGATACCCAACAACCCGGTGATCCTGGCGGCCGGGGTCCCCGACACCCCGGCCAAAGCCGCCACTTACCTCTCCGCGGTCGTCGGCGCAGATGTCCCCGCCGACCGCCAGCAGTCCTTCCTCTCCCACGGCCCCGCCATGATCTCCTCCGTGATGGCGAACAGCCCGCTGCGCTTCCGCTGGATGGAGGGATACAGCGACTACTACCCGGAGTTGCCGGGAGGGCTTCCCAACGGCCGCTCGATAGAACCCGATCAGCTCGACGGCACCATCCTCGGCACCGAACTCGCCCACCTGAACCCGCCGTACCTGGCCGTCCCGGCGGGCATGGTCGTCTTCAGCGCCGACTACAAGTGGCTCGACCTGGCCGCCGTGAGCGTGAAGGGCGCGGCCGTCGCCACCGAGTGTCTGGCCCGGGGGACCAAGGCGGCGCTGCTCGGTCAGAAGCCGCTCACCATGGGGCAGTCCCTCGCGGCCGGCCTGCGTGCGGGGCTCCAGTCCGCGCAGGTGCGGGTGTGGCTCAACACCCCGCTCACCGATCTGTACGTGGAGAACGGCGCCGTCACCGGCGCGGTCGTCACCCGCGCCGGAGCCGCCGGACTGGTGCGCGCCCGGCGCGGGGTGGTGGTCGGCTCCGGCGGCTTCGAGCACAACGCGGCGATGCGCGCCCAGTACCAGCGCCGGCCCATCGGCACGGACTGGACCGTCGGCGCGAAGGAGAACACCGGGGACGGCATCCAGGCCGGCCAACGGGTGGGCGCGGCACTGGCGTTGATGGACGACGCCTGGTGGGGCCCCACCATCCCCGTCCCCGGCGCGCCGTACTTCTGCCTCGCCGAACGCACCCTCCCCGGCGGCCTGTTGATCAACCAGGCCGGTTCCCGCTTCGTCAACGAGGCCGCGCCGTACGGCGATGTCGTCCACATCATGTACGAGCGCGACGCCGCCGCCCCCGACATCCCGGCCTGGCTGATCGTCGACCAGAACTACCGCAACCGGTACCTCTTCAAGGACGTCCTGCCGACGTTCACGTTCCCGGATGACTGGTACAGCTCGGGCGCTGCGTACACGGCGTGGACGCTGGATGCCCTGGCCACGTCGATCGGCGTCCCGGCGGCGGCCCTGCGCTCCACGGTGAGCCGCTTCAACTCCCTTGCGGCGAGTGGCAAGGACACGGACTTCGGGCGCGGCGACAGCACGTACGACCACTACTACACGGACCCGTCCGTCCTCCCCAACTCCTGCCTCGCACCCCTGTGGCTGGCCCCGTACTACGCCTTCCGCATCGTCCCCGGCGACCTCGGCACCAAGGGCGGTATGCGGACGGACGCGCGGGCGCGGGTGCTGCGGGCGGACGGTTCGGTGATCCCCGGTCTGTACGCGGCCGGGAACGCGAGTGCGGCGGTGATGGGGCACAGCTACGCGGGCGCGGGCTCGACGATCGGTCCGGCGATGACGTTCGGGTATGTGGCGGCGATGGATCTGGCGGGGGCGCTGTAGTAGGGGGCGCAGGGCAGCGGTCGTAGAGCAGCGGTCGTAGAGCTGTCGTCTTCGCTGTCCCGGCCTGGTCATCAGGGGGTCAAGGGATGACCAGGCCGCGACCAAGCGGCCGTATGCATTGCGCATGCAACGGGTTCGGAGGCGGGACATAGGCGGATTTGGGCGTGGGTGACGTGGCTACTGTGAGGGCGCGCAAACGTCCACAGTGACCACGATGACTCGCGGGGAAGAGGAGACGGCGGTGGGGGAGCCGAATCGGTCGCGCCTGCTCGACTACACACAGGGGTCGCCGGGGACGCCGAGTCCGCCGGAACCTCGGCGTTCCAGCCTGCTCGACTTCGCGGAGGCGGAGGCGGAGGCGGTGGCGCCGGTCCGCCCGGCGGCCGTCGGGCTCCCTGGGCCCAAGCCCGGTGTCCCGCCGTACGAGACGCCCGTGTTCGTGCCCGCCCATCCGCGGTTCGTCGATGCCCTGGACGAGGACGGGCGGGCGGTTCGGGTGCCGTTCGTCGTCTATGAGCTCTTCGAGCATCCCGCGCACCGGACCGCGGCCTACGCGTTCAGCACGCTGGGGAAGCTCGTGGCCGCGTTCGGCGAGGCCCAGCCGTGGGTCGGGACCTCGATCGGGCCGCTCGCCGAGGCGATGGGCGAGCGGGGAGGCACCGTCGTCCTCGACCCGAAGGTCGCCCCGGGGCGGCCCAACTGGCGGCCGGCCGACCTGGCCGCCTACGCACGGGAGGTGCGCTGATGTCGGCCGACTTCAAGGCGGTACTGAGCGACCTCACGTCGATGGCCAAGACCTTCCACGACCAGGCCACCGACTACCGGAAGCTGCATCCCCAGGTCGCCCCGCCCGTGGTGAGCGGCGGGGACGCCGGGCTCGACGACGCCATCAAGGAGGTCGCCCACCTCATCCTCGGCCTGCACATCGGCTTCGCCGACCGGCTGGACGACCACGGTGACAAGGTCGCGTACGCGCGTGACTCGTTCCACCGGCACGACGTCGACGTCCACGGTGTGTTCGAGGACCTGATGGTGGGGGAGGACTGATGGGCGACAGCTGGGTGGGCGGCGACATCGGCGGACTGCGCACGATGGCCACGACGTACAAGAACGCCAAGGACCAACTCGACGACGTCGTCCGGCCGGTCACCAGTGCCGTCGAGTCGCTCGTCGACGACGCGGGCTGGAAGGGCGACGCGGCGGAGGAGTTCCGCGCGAAGTGGAGCGAGGACGCGCTGACGGCGGGGGCCTTCGCCAGCACGGTGTTCGACGTGGGCGACATCCTCGGCACCCTCGCCGACGCGCTGTCCACGTGCGAGACGGCACTCCAGAACGCCGAGCACGTCGCCACGGGCAAGGGCGTGTCCATGGGGGACAAGGGCGTGCCCCTGCCCATGGTCACGGCGAACCCGCCCACCGCGGCGGACCAGAAGACGATCTCCGCGATGACCGAGTACGACACGGTCCGCAAGCAGGTCATGCACACCGCGCAGCACGCCCGGCTGGTGGCCGCGGACAAGTTGCGCGGGCTGTACGCCCAGGTCACCGCGCCGGTGTCGACCGGCGACAAGATCACCATCGCCGACGCGCTGCGCGGCCTGTACGCCTACGACGCGGAGGACGCCCGCGCCGGCGGCAAGAAGGCGCGGGCCGAACTCGACGACGCCAAGGCCGCGGAGCAGACGGCGAAGAAGGAGATGCGGGCGGAGCGCAAGGCCTACCAGAAGGCGGGCCGTGGGCTGCCCAAGGACCTGCCCGCCAAGGGCGCCTACCGTGACGCGGTCATGCAGGTCGACTCGCTGGAGGAGGCCATCGCCCGTGCCGACGTCGGCAGCAGCAAGCTCCCCTACGACCGGATCCTGAACGTCAAACTGGCCGACGCGGCGGACGCGTTGAGGCTGGGCAAGGGGCTTGAGGCACTGCCCGAGTTCCTCAAGGAGGTGCCGGTCATCGATGTCGCCGCGGCTGCCGCGTGCGGGTTGGTGGAGGCGAAGGACGACCATGACAAGGGGTGGTCGTGGCAGCACTCGGTGACGGTGGATGTCGGGTTGGCTGTGGGGGGTGTGGCGGTGGGTGCGCTGGCGGTGTTGGCGGCGCCGGTCGAGGGAGCGGTGGGGGTGGCGCTGGTGGGAGTCGGCGCGACGATCCTCGCGACGGACGTCCTCGACCACGCTTTCCACGAGCACTGGAGCGAGGACATCCATGACCACGGAGTGGTCGGCGGTGTGGTGCACGGCGCCGGTGACGTCGCCTCGGAGACCGTGGGCGACGTCGGACGACTGGGGAAGGACATCTGGCATGGCGTCACGAGCATCTTCTGAGGCTCCCGCCGATGGAACGCCCATCCACATTCCGGCCCTCCCGAAACTCGGCAGGACCTGGTACGAGCGCGGCGCGCTCTACTGGTTGTGCCGTGCCCGTACGACGGTCTTCCTGCTCATCCTGATGGGTGTGGTCAGCGTCTTCGCGCTCAGCCTCTATCAGGGCTTCACCAGCGAGTGGTCGCCGACGGTGCGCACCGTGTGGAACTGGGTGACGGTGGTCGCGTCCTGCGCGTCCGTCGTCTGGGGGTGGGTGAAGCAGCGCGGGGAGCATCGCCGGGCCCTGCTGGACCCGCCCACTCCCGCGCAGGCCGTCCAGGCGAAGCGCGATCACAACAGGCGGGCCCCCGGCCGCGCGTTCGCGGGCCGTTGGATGGTCCTGCTTCTGGTTCCCGTCCTGCCCGCCGTCGCCGCGTACCTCGTCGGCTGGCTCGCGGCCTGGACCACCGTCCGCGAGTACCCCAGCGAGATCGGCGCCCGCCGCTGGATGCAGGAGCGTGCCGCCCGAGGATGACGTCCCGGCCCGCTCTCTATCGCATAGCCACCGTCTTCCGGGCGATCAGAAACGCCTGCGCCGACGACTCCCCGAGTTCCTCCTCCGCTTCCCGTACGGTCCGTGACCGCAGCGTGAACCCCGCCGTCTCCAGTAGCTCGGCCATCGACTCCGGTCGCCGGCGTTGGAAGTCGAGGGACACCGGGTGGCCGAAAGGCTGGTCGAGGGTGAGGGGTTGGTCGCCGGACTGGAAGGCGAGCAGCAGATACCCGCCCGGTGCCAGTACGCGGTGGAACTCCGTGAAGAGGGACGGGAGTCGGTCCACAGGTGTGTGGATGGACGAGTACCAGGAGACGGCCGCCGTCAGCGTGCCGTCGGGGATGTCCAGCTCCAGCATCGAGCCCTGATCGAACCGCAGCCCCGGGTTCTCGCGGCGCGCGATCGTGAGCATCGACTCGGACAGGTCGAGGCCGAAGACGTCCAGGCCCTGCGCGGCGAGGAACGCCGTGGACCGCCCCGGTCCGCAGCCGAGGTCGGCCACCTGCCCGCCCCCGCCGCGGTTGACCAGCTCGGCGAAGCCCGTCAGCACGGTCCAGTCCCGCGGCTTGGCGCTGCGTTCCCCGGCGAAATGGTCGGCGTAGTCCTCGGCGATGGCGTCGTAGAAGGTCCGGGTGCTGGTCACGAAGTCGGCTTCGGTGGATGTCATGGGCGGGGACCATAGCGGTGCCCACTGACAACGCGCCCGGCCACGCAGCGGGCCCCCCGCTGACACGGGCCGGGAACAGGCGGGACCCTCACTGACAACCGGCCGGGCACACAACACCCGCCCGACGACAACCGGCCGGCCCAACGACACCCGCTCGACGACAACCCGCCGACCACATGGCGCGCCGCGTCCTGACCGTCGGCTTCGCGGCCGTCTGTTTCCAACCCCTGTACAACCAGGGGGTGTTCCGGCAC
>NZ_JBHXME010000187.1:0-19928 GCF_042721125.1 Streptomyces sp. NPDC058469 | reverse complement strand
CGCGGAGGCCGTTCAGGCCGACCGGGGGTCCAGGGGGTGGAGCCCCCTGGGATGGGACGGGCAGGGGCGGCGGGGGCGAGAAACGAGGAACACTTACGGCGAAGCCGGTGCCGAGTTCTTCGTGTCCGGGGAGTCCGCGCCGGAGTCGCCCGACGTCGCCGCCCACGTACCGACGCCGACCGCGGCGACCAGCACCACTCCCGCCGCCGCCAGCGTCAGCCGCCGGCGGCGCGTCGCCGCCCGGTGCCGGGCCGAACCGGGACGCGGGGCGCCCGCCGGGCGCGGGGCCCGTGCAGTCCCGCGCGGTCCGCCCGCCAGTTCGTCCGGCGCCGGGACCCGCATCGACGTGTGGGTGTCCCGGTTGGAGTCGGCGGGCTTGGCGCCCGGCACCAGTGGTACGGCGCCCCGTCGTACCCGCTCGCTGCGCGCGGGAGTGGCCACCGGGGTCTCCTCCTGCTCCGCCTCCTCCTGCTCGGTGTCCGGCTCGTCCACGTCCAGCGGGGGCATGCCGGCCAGCAGGGGCAGTTGTTCGCGCAGGCGGGCGGCGAGTTCGGAGGCCCGCAGCCGGGAGGCCGGGGCCTTCGCCAGGCACTGGACCATCAGCTGCCACAGTTCGTCGGGGATCCCGGGCAGCGGTACGACGGTCTCGGTGACGTGTCGTCGTAGGACCGCGCCGGGGTGGCCGCCGCCGAACGGGGTGAATCCCGCGAGGAGTTCGTACAGGACGGTCGCCAGGGCGTAGATGTCGACGGCCGCGCGCGGGGGCAGGCCCTCGACGATCTCGGGAGCGAGGTAGTCGGGCGTGCCGATGATCTTCGTGGCGCGGGTGCGGCGCGGGGAGTCGATGAGTTTGGCGACCCCGAAGTCCGTCAGCAGGGCGGGGTGCGCGCCGCCGGGGCCGAGCGGGCCCTGCATGTCGAGGAGGACGTTCTCCGGCTTGACGTCCCGGTGGACGACGCCGGCCGCGTGGGCCGCCGCGAGTCCGTCCGCGATGTCGGCGACGATCGCGACCGCCGCCTCGGGGGAGAGCCGGCGTTCCCGGTCGAGGCGGGTGCGCAGATCCGTGCCCCTGACCAGGTCCATGACGAGGGCGAGGTCGTTGCCGTCCACGACCATGTCCCGTACGGACACGATGTTCGGGTGCTCCAGGCCGAGCAGGGCCGTGCGCTCCTGCACGAAGCGGCCGACGAGTTCCTGGTCGGACGCGAGGTCCTCGCGCAGCAGCTTGACGGCGACGGGCCCCTCGGGTCCCTCACCCAGCCACACCGTGCCGGCACTGCCCCGCCCCAGGATCTGGTTGGCGGTGTACCGGCTGCCGATCTTCCGTGCCAAGGCTGCTCCTACCAGACGCGTGTGTCGCTAAAACTACGCGTCAGATGAGCCAACCTTCACCGCGGAGGCGGAAATCACCCACTGGGTGTCGACAAATCCCCAACCCAGCGTCCGACAAGGGCGATTCGGGGGTCAGTTGCCGGTCGCGGAACTCAGATCCTTGACCCAGCCGCTCACCTGTCCGGCGACGTGGCTGATCTCGTGCCAGTAGCTCCGGCCCGTGCCGATCCAGTCCTGCAGCGGGGTCAACTCCCAGACCAGCCAGCCCGCGACGAACAGCAGGACGATCGTGAACAGGCAGCCCTTCAGGCAGCCGAGTCCGGGGATCTTCATCGGGTTGGCGCCGCGCTGCCGCGGCTGGCGGGGCTCGCGCGCGGGCTCCTGCGCCCGCTGGGGCTGCTGGCGGCTCGGCGGGGCGTACTGCTGCGGCTGTTGCTGCTGCGGATGGCCGTAGCCGCCCTGCTGTTGCGGTTCGCGGCGCTGCGAGGGCCGCTGCTGCGGGCGTTGCTGGGCGGCCTGGCGGGGTTGCTGCTGTGGCTGCTGCGCGCGGGAGACCGGGCGCTGGGGGCGGCGGCGCAGCGGGTCCTCGCCGGGGTCGAGGTAGGGCTGGTACTGGGTCTGTTCGTTGCGGTCGCGGGCGGCGCGCAGCTGGTTCTGCCAGGGGTGCGGCTGCTCGGGGCCGCCGCCGGACTCGTTCTGCCGGCCATATTGACCGGGCTGGTCCTGCTGGCCGTACTGGCCGGGCTGGTTCTGCGGCATGACCGTGGTCGGGTCGGCCGCGCCGCGGTTCGGCATCACGGTGGTCGGGTCGGCGGCGCCCACCGGGCCGCTGGTGTGCGGGAGGACGCTGGTCGCCGCGTTCGGGTCGTAGGCGCCCGCTCCGTGCGACAGGACCTGCGTCGGGTCCGCGGCGCCGGGTACGCCCGGTACGGCGGCGGGCGTGGGGTCGGGGCCGAGGAGCATCGCGACGCTCTCGGCGGCGGCGATCTGCGCGGAGTTCGCGTGCACGCCGACGCCCTCGGCGACGACGCGCAGGCCGCGGGCGAGGTTCTCGGCGCTGGGCCGCTCGTCCGGGTTCTTGCGCAGGCAGCGCTCGATGACCGTCCACAGGGGGTCGGGGACCGTCGAGGGGCGGCGCGGTTCGGCGCTCAGGTGCTGGTGGAGGACTTCGAGGGCCGAGCCGCCGGAGAACGGCGGATGGCCGGTGACCAGCTCGTACAGCAGGATGCCGGCGCCGTAGATGTCCACGGCGGAGGTCTGCGGGCGGCCCTCGGCGGACTCCGGCGCGATGTACGCGGGCGTGCCGACGAACTCCTGCGTGCGGGTCAGGCCCGGGGAGTCGGCGAGGCGGGCGATGCCGAAGTCGGTGAGCAGCGGGTACATCTGGCCGCCGCCCTGCTTGAGCAGGACGTTCGCCGGCTTCAGGTCGCGGTGGACGACGCCGTCGGCGTGGCTGGCGGCCAGCGCGTCGGCGATCTGCGCGGTGAGCAGCGCGGCGCCGACGGGGCTGAAGGGGCCGTTCTCGCGCAGGTAGTGGTGCAGGTCGGGACCCTCGACGAGGTCCATGACGAGCGCCAGGAGATCACCCTCGACGACCAGGTCGCGGACCCGGACGATGTTCGGGTGGGTCAGGCGCAGCAGCACCGACCGCTCGCGCAGGAACCGCATCACGATGTCGGGATCGTTCGCGAGCTCTTCCTTGAGGACCTTGATCGCGACGGTCTCACCGGGCTGCCCCTGGACGGCCGCCTCGGCGCCTGCGGTCTCACGCTGGCGGGCCCGCCAGACGGTGCCCGTGGCGCCGCGTCCGAGTGGCTCCTCCAGGAGGTACTTGCTGCCTACCGGCCGCACGTCTGCGCTCCCTGCTGCTTGCCTGTGTTCCGGTCCACTGTAGTGCCGCCCCTCTTGCGGCTACCTACGTAAGCGTTGCCGTACATGTTCGAAGGAAAGACGCTTACCCCGGTCTCCTGGTTGCCGAAGCCGGACATGACCGGTCTCACTCGATCACCGGCGCGGCACTGGTCAGGCACTTTTGGGGACAGAGCTGACCAATCAAGATCACTTGGTACCGGGCCCCGGGCGCGTTGTCAGTGGCAGGTGCGAGGATGCGTGCAGTACTGGCCGATGTGCTCGCGCGGGGTGGGGGAAATTCCGTGCCCGGGCAGAAGGGACCGCTGACGGCGATGCAGATCCGGCTGACCGTCGTAGACCCGCTGGGGCCGCCCGCGCAGCCGCGGGGCCGCTCCGCGAGTTGCGATGTGCTGGTCACCGCGCCCGCCGGCACGGCCCTGGCCGCGGTGGCGTCCGCGCTGGCCTCGGCGGTCTCCGCCGACGCGGCCGCGTCCCCGTCCGAGCGGAGCCGTGAGTCCGGCGCCCCGATCGTGCTGTACGCGGGCGTGGAGCGCCTCGACACCCAGCGCTGCACCCTCGGCGAGCCGCCGCTGACGGACGGCGCGGTGCTGTCCCTGGGCGCCCCGGCCGAGCCCGAGGCGCATCCCGAGCTGGACGACGCCCCGACCCAGCTCCATGTGGTCGCGGGCCCGGACGCGGGCGGGGTGCACCTCCTCCATGGCGGCCAGATCCACATCGGCCGCTCCGCCGACGCCGACGTCCCGCTGGACGACCCGGACGTCTCCCGGCTGCACTGCGCGGTGACGGTCGACCCCGGAGGCCGCGTCTCGGTCGCCGACCTGGGCTCGACGAACGGCACGACGCTGGCGGGCACGCGCGTGGGCACCCGCCCGGTGCGCTTCCCCCCGGGCGCGCTGCTGCGCATCGGCGAGTCGGGCCTACGGCTCACCCCGTCCGCCGGTCCGGGAGCGCGGGCCGAGACCGCCCCCGACGGCGAGGGCCACGTGCGTGTGACCCCGGGCACCCCAGCCGCCCCGCGCAGCGAACCCCTCGTGGTGCCGGGCCAGGGCGGAGCCCCGAGCATCGAGCACCGCGTCGTCCACGACGGCGGCGACACCCACGCCGGCCGCTTCGGAGTGTTCGGCGAGGTTCTTCCCGGCGACGAGGGCGCCGAGGACGTGTTCTCCGCGCCTACGACGACCTCCCGCATCCCCCCGCACGACGACGACACCGACGCCCACAGCGGACGCAAGGGCACCCCTCTCCGGGGCACCGACGTACCGCAGGGTGTGCGCAGGCGCGGCGGCATCGGCAAGTGGGCGCGGCGCCTGACGGGCGGCCGCGGCGAGTCGACGGCCGAGGGCCCCGAGTCGTCGTACGACGACGAGGTCGCCGACGAGAGCGAGCCGCCCCCGCCCGTCGTCCTCCAGCAACCGGACACCTGGCCCGACCCGGCGGCCCTGCTGCTCACCGCGCTGGGCCCGGGCCCCCGCCTGTGGGAGCGCGCCCCCGGTCACCCCGAGGCGCTCACGGTGCGGCTCGGCACGGCGGACCGGGCGACACCGGACGGTTCGGCGCTGCTGTCCGCGGTGCCGGTGACCTCCGGGCTCCGCGAGGTCGGCGCCCTGGGCCTGGCCGGTCCGCGCGCGCGGCTCTCGGGGCTGGCCCGCGCGGTGGTGGCCCAGCTCGCCGCGCTGCACTCCCCCGACGCCCTGGAGATCGTGCTGATCAGCACGGACCGCGCGCGTTCGGTGGCCGAGCGCACCGCCGAGTGGGCCTGGCTCGGCTGGCTGCCGCACCTGCGCCCCGGACACGGCCAGGACTGCCGGCTCCTGCTGGCCTACGACCGCGAACAGGCGACGGCCCGCACCGATGAACTCCTCCGCCGCCTGGAGGACCACGCCATGGATATGCGTGGCGGGGGTCGGGCGGTCGGCGGGGGCACGTCCACGTTCGCGTCGGGAGGCACGTCCGGGTCCGGGTCTCTGCCCGGGGCAGGCCGTCGCACTCCGGGTATCGGGGCGCAACGCGGTTCGGGGGAAGGGCAGTTGGGGTCGGGCTCGCGGTACGGCTCGACGGACGGATCGTCGGGGGTTGCCTCGCAGTCCGGTTCGGGAGAGGGACTGTCGGGCGGAGGCTCGCGGTACTCCTCGGCGGACGGGCAGTCGAGCGGCGCTGCGCCGTCCGGATCGCCCGAGGGCCGGTCGGGCGCGGGTTCACGGTACGGCTCGGCGGACGGACAGCCGAGCGGCGCTGCGCCGTCCGGATCGCCCGAGGGCCGGTCGGGCGCGGGTTCGCGGTACGGCTCGGCGGACGGGCAGTCGGGCCGCAGCACCTCTCAATACGGTTCAGCAGAAGGCCAGTTGGGTGCCGGGCCACGGCGTGGCGCCGACGACCACCGCTGGTCCGGCACGACCGATCCGTCCGGTGCCGCCGCACGGCGCGCGGGCGGCGACGGCCACCGGCCGGGCGTGACCACCGCGTCGGGCACCTCCACGGCGTATCCCACCCCCGACGACGCCCACCACCACCGCTCCGGCACCTCCGGCCACCCGGGGGCGGAGGCCCTCGCGCCGCACGCCGTCGACGACCCGGCCTCCGGCGCCACCCGACCCCGTTCGTCCGACACCCGGCACTCCGGCACCGCCGCCGCGCACTCCGGCTCCGGCGCCCGGACCTCGGCCGCCACCACGCCCCACGGCGCCGACAGTTCCGCCGATTCCCTCCGCGGCGCCGCCCACCGCCCCGCCTGGGCCCGCACCGACGACGGTGACGGCTCGGCGGACGGTTTCGTGGGGCCGTACACCGTGCTCGTGGTGGACGGTGACCCCGGTGGGGCCGATGTGCGCGAGGCGGTGGCGCGGCTGGCCCACGACGGGCCCCGGGCCGGTATCCACGTCGTCTGCCTGGCCGAGACGGAATCGGCCTCGCCCGCGTCCCCCGTGACGGAGACCTACGAGGCGGCCTGCGCGGCGTCGCCGACGTTCCGGGAGTGCGGGGCGGTCGCGCTGCTGAGTGGCGATGTCGCCACGGCGCTGCGGCTGTTGCGGGTCGCGCACGGCGGTACGGGGGCGACGCGCCCCGGTGCGGGAGCGTCGCGAACCGGCACAGGAGCATCCCGACCCGGTACGGAGACATCCCGGCCCGGCACAGCAGCGTCGTCTCCCCGCGCGGAGCCGTCACGCCCCGGTGCAGCCGCATCGCGCCCCGGCCCGATCGACCCCGATCAGACCGGCCTCGGGCAGGCAGGCCCCGACCAGGCACGCCTCGGGCAATTCGACCCCGACCCGTCCGGCCCCGGACCGGTAGGCAACGGCACGATCGCCGCCGTGGACGCCGTCTCGCTCGCGTGGGCCGAGCGCTTCGCGCGGGCGCTCGCGCCGCTCAGGGCGGACGGGCCGCCGACTGAGCGGCACGCGCGTGTGTCGGCGCCGTTGCCTCAATCGGCGCGGCTGCTGGACGAGTTGGGGCTGGCCCGGGCCACCCCGGCGTCCCTGCTGACGCGTTGGGCGGACGCGGGGGACGACAAGGACGCGGTCGGCGGGCGGGCCTGGGCGGTGCTCGGGGCCGGACCGCGCGGGCCGGTCAGTGTGGACCTCGCCACCGAGGGCCCGCATCTGCTGATCGAGGGCCCGCCGGGCAGTGGCCGTACGGAGCTGCTGCGGGCGGTCGTCGCGTCCCTGGCCGCCGCCGAGCGCCCGGACCGGCTCGGCATCGTGTTGATAGACGGCCGGGACAGCGTCGGCGCGAGCGGGGGGCACGGCGAGGGTCTGCGGGTCTGCACGGACGTTCCGCATGTCACCACCCACCTCACCGCCAACGACCCTGTGCGCATGCGGGAGTTCGCGCAGTCCCTGAGCGCGGAGCTGAAGCGGCGGGCCGAGTTGCTGGGCCGGGTCGGCTTCGTCGAGTGGCACTCGCGGCACGAGGTGTCGGGCCGGATCATCGCCCAGCGCGGCACGTCCGGTGCCGGGGATCTGGAGTCCCCGTCCAGTTCGACGATCCGGCTGCGCCCGTCGGCGGCGGCCCGTCAACAGACGGAGGCGGCACCGCCGTTGCCCCGCCTTGTCGTGGTGGTCGACGACCTGGACGCCCTGGTGAAACCCCCGCTCGGCTCCCCCGGCCGCCCCGCCGCCGGCTCGGTGATACGCGCGCTGGAGGCGGTGGCCCGCGAGGGCGAGCGGCTCGGCGTGCACCTGGTGGCCGCGGCCGCCGTAGAGGCCCGTACGTCCGAGACGGAGCCCGCCCGGCACACCACCCTCCGCGTCACCCTCGACGCGACGACCCAGGGCCCGGACGAACCCGCCCCGGGCCGCGGCCGGTTGACCCTGCCGGACGGCCGGGCGACCCCCTTCCAGGGCGGTCGCGTCACGGGCCGTATCCCGCGCACGGCGACGCTCCGCCCCACGGTGGTCCCCCTGGAGTGGCAGCGTATGGGTGACCCACCGGCCCGCCGCCCGGTCCGCGAGCTGGGCAACGGCCCGACGGACTTGGCGCTCCTGGCCAGTGCGCTGGAACGGGCCACGCGCTCGGTGTCGGCGGCGGAGGTGCCGTCGCTCCTCTGATCGTTGACAGGTTGCCCACACAACCCCACGTCACGACCCAATCACGATCCCGTACTTGACAGCGGACGCCATCTTGCCGCGTTCAAGCACCGGGCGTAGACCAGTGCGCACGGAAGCGTTCGAGCGTTCGACGAGGAACGAAGAACGGGGCAGTGATGCGCAGCACGAGCAGCACATATCGGACACGCACGGCCGTACGTACAGCGGCAGTTGTCGCCGCGGGAGCGCTGACGCTCTCGCTCGCCGCCTGCGGGGGCAGCGACAACAAGAGCGGCAACAGCAAATCCAGCAGTCCTTCAGAGACCGCCGGCACGGTCACCCTCCCGAAGCTGAACGGCGCGAGCCTCGAAGTGGCCGCCGTGTGGACGGGTGCCGAGCAGAAGAACTTCAAGGCGGTCCTCTCGGAGTTCGAGAAGCGCACGGGCGCCAAGATCACCTTCGTGCCCGCCCAGGACCCGATCATCAACTTCCTCGGCTCGAAGGTCGCGGGCGGCCAGCCGCCGGACGTCGCGATGCTCCCGCAGCCCGGCGCCATCAAGCAGGCCGTCGACAAGAAGTGGGCCAAGCCCCTCGGAGCCGACGCGGTCAAGGAACTGCAGAAGAACTACTCGCAGGGCTGGCAGGACATCGGCAAGGTCGACGGCAAGCAGTACGGCGTCTACTACAAGGCCGCCAACAAGTCGCTGATCTGGTACAACGCCAAGGTCTTCGCGAACGCGGGCGCCAAGGAGCCCAAGACCTGGCAGGAGTTGCTGACGACCGCGCAGACGGTCTACGACTCCGGGGTCACCCCGTTCTCGATCGCGGGCGCGGACGGCTGGCCGCTCACCGACTGGTTCGAGAACGTCTATCTGTCGCAGGCCGGGCCCGAGAAGTACGACCAGCTCGCCCAGCACAAGATCAAGTGGACGGATCCCTCCGTGAAGGAGGCCCTCACCACGCTCGCCCAGATCTGGGGCAAGAAGGCGTATATCGCGGGCGGTCAGAACGGCGCGCTCCAGACGGAGTTCCCCGCGTCCGTCACCCAGACGTTCAACGGCGGCGACCAGCCGAAGTCCGCGATGGTCTACGAGGGCGACTTCGTGCAGGTCAACATCGGTGAGACGAAGGCGAAGGTGGGCACCGACGCGAAGGTGTTCCCGTTCCCGGCGGTCGGCTCCACCGCACCCGTGGTCTCCGGCGGCGACGCGGCCGTCATCCTGAAGGACTCCAAGGCGGCCCAGGCGCTGGCCACGTTCCTCGCCTCACCGGACGCGGCGACGATCCAGGCGAAGCTCGGCGGCTACCTCTCCCCCAACAAGAACGTGCCGGACTCGGCGTACCCGAACGCGGTGCAGCGGACGATCGCCAAGGCGCTCGTCGCGGCCGGTGACGACTTCCGCTTCGACATGTCCGACCAGGCCCCGCAGTCCTTCGGCGGTACGCCCGGCAAGGGCGAGTGGAAGGATCTCCAGGACTTCCTGAAGAACCCCACGAACATCGCGGGCACGCAGGCGCAGTTGGAGAAGGACGCGGCGGCGGCGTACGCGAGCGGGAGCTGATCCCGGGATGGCATCGGCAGCGACGGGGGCCCCCGGGGCCCCCGTCCCTCCCCGCAATCGCAAGAGCGTGACGGGCACCCGCAGGACCGTGGCAGTGCTGTTCCTGCTGCCCGCCCTGGTGCTGCTCGGCGCGCTCGTGGTCTACCCGATCGGGTACTCGCTGATCCGCAGCTTCGGCAACCAGGCCGGCGACGGTTTCGCCGGATTCGACAACTACAAGGCCCTGTTCACCGACGACGGCATCCGCACCGCCCTGAAGAACAACGTCATCTGGGTGATCTTCGCGCCGACGGTCGCCACCGCCCTCGGTCTGATCTTCGCGGTGCTGACCGAACGGGTGCGCTGGGGAACGGCGTTCAAGCTGGTCGTCTTCATGCCGATGGCGATCTCGATGCTGGCCGCCGGCATCATCTTCCGGCTCGTCTACGACCAGGACCCGCACAAGGGCGTCGCCAACGCGGTCTGGGTCGGCATCCACGACACGTTCACCTCAGCGTCGGCGTTCCCCAACGCCCACCCGGGCCGCGAGTCGCCGCTCAAGGCGGACCAGGGCGGCTTCATCACCAGTACGACGGTCCACACGGGCCGGACCGTCGTCCTCCCGCTGGTCGGCGTCGCCCCCGACCAGATGCCCGACGGCGCGAAGAAGGCCGTAGCGGCGAAGGCCGAACCGGGAAAGATCACCGGCACGACCTGGCAGGACTTCACCCGCGGCAAGGGCGTCGGCAGGCTCGGAGGGGTCGACCCCTCCGAACTCGGCTACGGCGGGATGCGCATCGAGGCCGTCAAGGGCGGCAAGGTGGTCGCCTCGACCAAGGCCTCCGGTGACGGCACCTTCACCTTGCCCGCCAAGGCCGACGGGGCCCAACTCCGGCTCCCGGCAAGCAACTTCAAGCAGCCGTACAACGGAGTGGAGTGGCTGGGCCCGTCGCTCGTGACACCGGCCATCATCGGGTCGTACGTGTGGATGTGGGCCGGGTTCGCGATGGTGCTGATCGCGGCCGGACTCGCGGGTGTGCCGAGGGAGTTGCTGGAGGCGGCGCGGGTCGACGGGGCCAACGAGTGGCAGGTGTTCCGGCGGGTCACGGTGCCGTTGCTGGCGCCGGTGCTCGCGGTCGTCGTCGTCACCCTGATGATCAACGTGCTGAAGATCTTCGACCTGGTCTTCATCATCGCCCCGGGCTCCTCGCAGGACGACGCGAACGTGCTGGCCCTGGAGCTGTACCGGAAGGGCTTCTCGGAGGACCAGCCGGGTATCGCCAGCGCGATCTCGGTGTTCCTGCTGCTGCTGGTGATCCCGGTGATGCTCTTCAATGTGCGCCGACTGCGGCGGGAGGTGCGGCGATGACGACGGATGCCGGAAGTCTCGGGAAGACCGGGCCAGTTGAGGTCGTCAAGGCGCGGGAGTCGCTCGGCTCCCGGCTCGCGGCGGCGGCGAGCGGTGGTCTGGTCCGGGTGTTCCTGATCGTCGTCGGCCTGTTCTGGCTGGTGCCGACGCTCGGGCTGCTGCTGTCCTCGCTGCGCAGTCCGGAGGACATGAGCGCGAGCGGCTGGTGGAAGGTCTTCAGCCAGCCGTCCCAACTCACCTTCCACAGCTACAAGACGCTGCTGGAGAACAGCGACATCACCAACTCGCTGTGGAACACCGTCCTGATCACCGTCCCGGCGACGATCCTCGTCGTGGTGATCGGCTCGCTCGCGGGCTACGCCTTCGCGTGGATGGAGTTCCCGGGCCGCGACTGGTGGTTCCTGGGCGTGGTCAGCCTGTTGGTGGTGCCGGTGCAGGTGGCGCTGATCCCGATCGCCGAACTCTTCGGAAAAATAGGCCTGTTCGGGACCATCTTCGGGGTGATCCTCTTCCATGTCGGCTACGGGCTGCCGTTCGCGGTGTTCCTGCTGCGGAACTTCTTCGCGGAGATCCCGCGCGAACTCCTGGAGGCGGCACGGCTGGACGGCGCGGGCGAGCTGCGGCTGTTCGCGCGGGTGGTGATGCCGCTGGGCGGGCCCGCGATCGCGAGCCTGGGCATCTTCCAGTTCCTGTGGGTGTGGAACGACATGCTGGTCGCGCTGGTGTTCACCAAGTCGAGCACCCAGCCGATCACGGTCGCACTGCAGACGCAGGTACGCCAGTTCGGCAACAACATCGACGTGCTGGCACCCGGTGCGTTCATCTCCATGGTGATCCCGCTGGCCGTGTTCTTCGCGTTCCAGCGGCAGTTCGTGACCGGCGTGATGGCGGGCGCGGTCAAATAGCCGCAAACCACACCTAGTTCGAGGGGGCGGGCCGTCACCGGCCCGCCCCTTCACGTTCACCGTGCGTCCCCCGTATGCCGTACGCGCCGTAACCAAGTCACTCCATCGGCCGTTCCCGGGCAGAACGCCCGCGCCGACCGACCCATGGATGTCCCTTGCCCAGGTTCAGTGTCATTGTCCCCGCGTACAAGGTGCAGGCGTACCTGCACGAATGCCTGGAATCGGTGCTCTCCCAGTCGTATCCCGATCTTGAACTGATCGCGGTCGACGACTGCTCGCCGGACGCCTGCGGCGCGATCATCGACGAGTTCGCGGCCCGCGACGCCCGCGTCCGGGCCGTCCATCTGCCCGAGAACCACGGCCTCGGCCGCGCCCGCAACGCCGGCCTGGAACAGGCGACCGGCGACTACCTCGTCTTCCTCGACAGCGACGACACGCTCACGCCCGACGCGCTGCGGTCGATCGCCGACCGTCTCAAGGAGACCGGCGAACCGGACGTCCTCGTCTTCGACTACGCGCGCACCTTCTGGTCGGGCGAGGCCCAACGCAACAAGGTCGCCGCCCAGTTGACCGAACAGGGCCCGGCGCCCTTCCGGCTGGAGGACCGCCCCGGGCTCCTGAGGGTCATCATGGTCGCCTGGAACAAGGCGTACCGGCGGGAGTTCATCGAGCTCCGGGGCTTCGCCTTCCCGCCGGGCTACTACGAGGACACCCCGTGGACCTACCCGGTCCTGATGGCCGCGGAGACGATCGCGACCCTCGACCGGGTCTGCGTCCACTACCGCCAGCGCCGCCAGGGCAACATCCTCGGCACCACCAGCCGTGAGCACTTCGACGTCTTCGAACAGTACGACCGTGTCTTCGCGTTCGTCGACGCGCACCCCGAACTCGACCGGTGGCGGCCGGTGTTGTTCCGCCGCATGGTCGACCACCTCGCGACGGTGTTCACCAAGCCGGACCGCCTACCGCGCGGCACCCGTGCCGAGTTCCTGCGCAAGGCCCGTGCCCACTACCGCCGTTACCGCATCCCCGGCACCCCGGTCCCGCTGCGCACCCGGCTGCGCCACACGCTCGTCCACTTCGGCGTCCACCGAACGTTCCGCACCCTCCAGGCGGCGATGAGCTGGCGCCGCAGCGCGGTCAAGCTCGCCGCGAAGGCGCTGCGCGCACTCAGGGCAGCCGCCCTCCAGCTCCACTACCGCGTCCAACTCCGGCTCCCGCTACGGAATCGCGCGGTGTTCGCCGCCTACTGGGGGCGCGGCCACAGCTGCAACCCGGGCGCGCTGGAGAGGGCGTTCCGCACCCACGCCCCGCACATCCGCACCGCGTGGATCGCCCGCCCCGAGCACCACCACACGATCCCGGCCGCCACCCGCAGGCTGCGCCCGGACACGGCCTCCTACTGGACGGCGCTGGCCCGCTCCAAGTACCTGGTGAACAACGTCAACTTCGACCGCCGGCTGGTCAAGCGCCCCGGCCAGGTCATGATCCAGACCCAACACGGCACCCCGCTCAAGCACATGGGCCTCGACCTCCAGGAACGCCCGGCGGCTGCACGGGACATGGACTTCGGCGAACTCCTCAAGGGCGTCGACAAGTGGGACCACGTCCTGTCCCCCAACCGCCACACCACCCTCACCTGGGAGCGGGTCTACCCCGGCAGCTACACGACGCTCGCCTACGGCTATCCCCGCAACGACGTGTTCCAGCAGGCGACTTCGGCCGACGTGTCCCGCCTGCGCGAGTCCCTCGGCATCCCGCAGGACACGATCGCCCTCCTCTATGCCCCGACCCACCGCGACTACCGCCGCGTCCAGCGCGCCCACATCGACCTCGACCGCATGCTGCGCCGCCTCGGGCCGCGCTTCGTCGTCCTGGCCCGCGCCCACTACTGGCACGAAGGTCCGCTCGCCGCCTCCGCGTCCGGCCGGATCATCGACGTCACCGACCACCCCAGCGTCGAGTCCCTGTGCCTCGCCTCCGACGCGCTGGTCACCGACTACTCGTCCCTGATGTTCGACTACGCCAACCTCGACCGCCCGATCGTCATCCACGCCGACGACTGGGAGGCCTACGAGGCGGCCCGCGGCACCTACTTCGACCTGCGCGCCTTCCCGCCGGGCGCGGTCGCGCGCAGCGAGGACGAGCTGATCGACATCTTCGCGACCGACCACTGGCGCGGCTCCCGCTCGGCGCAACTGCGCGCCGCGTTCCGCGAGCGCTTCTGCCCCTACGACGACGGCCGCGCCGCCGAACGGGTCGTACGCCACGTGGTGTTGGGCGAGACGGACCTCCCCCCGGTCGTACCGCTCGCCGACCGCCACCCGGTGCCGTCGGCCGCCGCGAGCCTCACGCGCTCCCCGCTCACCACCGTGCCGCAGCCCGCGGCATCGGCTCCCGTCACCGACCGTCTCTGAACGCCGTTCCCACACCGGGGAGTTCGCATGCCCTCAAGCCCCTCGCGGCCCACGCCGACCCGGCCGTCCACTTGGCGTCCGACCGGGCGTCCCGGCCGCCGCGCGCACTGACCCGGACCCCTCCGGACCACTGGAGAAAGAACAGAATGCCCCGCTTCAGCATCATCGTCCCGTCCCACGGGGTCGCCGGCCGGCTGTCCCTGGCCCTGGACTCGGTCCTCGCGCAGTCCTACGGCGACTTCGAGCTGATCCCGGTCTGCGACGCCCCCGGCTCCCCGGCTGCCGACGTCGCCACCGGCCACGCCGGGCGGGACTCCCGGGTGGCCCCGGTCCACTCACCGCCCTCCGCGGGCCTGAGCGGGGCACGCAACACCGGGCTACGGGCGGCGACCGGCGCCTACGTCCTGTTCCTGGACGGCGACGACACTCTCGCCCCGGGCGCGCTGGCGGCGCTGGACGCCCGGCTGACGGAGACGGGGAATCCCGACGACGTCGACGTCCTGTACTTCGAGCACGAGCGGACCCCGTGGTGGGAGGGCGAGGCCACCAACCCGGCGGCCCCGCTGCTGGCGAAGACCCCGGCGGGCGCCTTCTCCCCGGCGCAGGCACCGCAGTTGACCGGCGTACAGCTCCCGGCGTGGAGTGCGGCCTACCGTCGCGCCTTCCTCACCGACCACCAACTCACCTTTCCCGAGGGCCGGTTCACGGACCTCGGCTGGGGCGGCCGGGTCACCGTCGCCGCCGAACGGGTGGCGGTGCTGCGCTCGGTGGTCGTACGGCATCTGCTGCGCCGGCAGGGCAGCCGGCTCAACCTGCCGGGTGAGCACCACCACCAGCTCCTCGACCAGGTGGAGTTGGTGCTCACGGCGGCGCAGGGTCTGGCTCCCGAGCGGTCGCACGCGCTGTTCGAGCAGCTCTTCGCCGTGGTGTTGAAGACCGCCTCGCGGCCCGAGCGGCTCCCCTCCAAACACCGCGCCTTCTTCCGCCGGGCGGGTCGGCTCCACCGCACGCACCGGCCCGCCGGTTTCCGTACACCCGGCGGGAGTCTGGGGGTGCAGCACCGGCTGCTGGCGTCGGGGGCGTACACGGCGTTCAAGGCGCTGCGCGGCGCCAACCGGTCGGTGGTGGGGGCGGCCATGGGGGTCCCCCCGAGTCGAGCGAAGTCGAGAGCTTGGGGGAGGGTCCCGCGCCCCCGGATGCTCCGCACCCGCCTGCGCTACGCCCGCGACCTGCGCCGCCCCCTCGACCCCAACCTGGCTGTCTACTGCGCCTATTGGGGCCGGGGCTACGCGTGCAGCCCGGCCGCGATCCACGCGAAGGCGAGCGAACTCGCCCCGCACATCCGCTCGGTGTTCCTGGTCGAGCCGGACGCGGTGGACGCCGTACCGAAGGGCGTCGAGCACGCCGTCATCGGCAGCAGGCGCTACTGGGAGGTGCTGGCGCGCGCCAAGTACCTGGTGAACAACGCCAACTTCGCGGAGGACGTCGTCAAGCGGCGCGGCAGTGTGCACGTCCAGACCCAGCACGGGACCCCGCTGAAGAAGATGGGCGTCGACCAGTCGACGTACCCGGTGGTGGCCGCCGCGACCGGCAGCTTCGCCAAACTCCTCGGCCGAGTGGACCGTTGGGACTACAACATCTCCTCCAACAGCCACTCCACCCAGATGTGGGAGCGCGCCTTCCCGGGCTCGTACGAGGCGTTGGAGTACGGCTATCCGCGCAACGACGTGTACTACACGGCGACCGCCGACGAAGTGGCCCGTGTGCGAAGGGAGTTGGGGGTACCGGAGGGCAAGACGGCCGTCCTGTACGCACCCACCCACCGCGACTACCAGACCGGCTTCGACACCGGCCTCGACCTGGAAGCCTTCTGCGCGGCGGCCGGTGAGGACGTGGTCGTGCTGCTGCGCGCCCACTACTTCTACGACCAGGGCCGCGCGAAGAGCAGCGGCCGGATCATCGACGTGACCGGGCACCGCTCCTCCGAGGACGTGTGCCTGGCCGCCGACGCGCTGGTCACGGACTACTCGTCGATCATGTTCGACTACGCCAACCTCGACCGGCCGATCGTCGTGTACGCCGACGACTGGGAGGTCTACCGGGAGACCCGGGGCGTCTACTTCGACCTCATGGAGGCGCCCCCGGGCCCGGTCGCCCGCACGCCCGAGGAGCTGGCGCAGGTGTTCCGCGACGGCTCGTACGCGGGGGCCGAGTCCAAGGCGCTCAGGGATCAATTCCGTGCCCGCTTCTGCGAGTTCGACGACGGACTGGCCGCCGAGCGGGTCGTACGCCGGGTGTTCCTCGGCGAGCCGCCGGAGACAGTGCCGCCCGTGATCCCGCTCGCGGAGCGCGTCCCGGCCCCCGCCGCCATCCTCGTAAGGAGCTGAACCCGAAGTGCCCCGCTTCAGCGTCATCGTCCCCGTCTTCAAGGTGCAGGGCTTTCTGCGCGAGTGCCTCGACTCGGTTCTGGAGCAGTCCTACCGGGACATCGAGGTGATCGCCGTGAACGACTGCTCGCCGGACGGCTGCGGCGCGATCCTCGACGAGTACGCGGCCCGCGACCCGCGTGTGCAGGTGCTGCACCTGCCGGAGAACGTCGGCCTCGGCCGCGCCCGCAACGCCGGAATGCCCCTGGCCACCGGCGACTTCCTGTTCTTCCTCGACAGCGACGACACCCTCACCCCGGGCGCCCTGCGCGCGATGGCCGACCGGCTCGACGCGAGCGGCGACCCGGACGTCCTGGTCTTCGACTACGCGCGCACCTACTGGTGGGGCGGCACCCGGCGCAACGTCCTCGCCCACGTCCTGACGGAGGTCCACGGCACCTTCACGGTCGCCGAACACCCGGAGATCCTCGACCTGTTGATGGTCGTGTGGAACAAGGTGTACCGCCGGGAGTTCGTGCACAAGCACGCCTTCGAGTTCCCGCCGGGCTACTACGAGGACACGCCCTGGACGTTCCCGGTACTGCTCAGCGCCGAGCGGATCGCCACCCTCGACCGGATCTGCCTGAACTACCGGCAGCGGCGCCAGGGCAACATCCTGTCCACCACCAGCCGCAAGCACTTCGACATCCACGACCAGTACGAGCGGGTCTTCGCGTTCGTCGACTCCCGCCCGGAGCTGGCGAGTTGGCTGCCGTACCTGCACGGCAAGATGGCCGAGCACTGTCTCGACATCCTCGCCAAGCCGGACCGGCTCCCCCCGTCCGACAAGGCCGAGTTCTTCCGCCGTACGGCCGAGCTGTTCGCCAAGCACAAGCCCGCCGGGACATCGGTGGACGCCGAAGTCCGTGCCCTGGAAGGCAGTTACGCGCTGTACCGGGTCCGACGGCAGGCGGGACGGGCCGGCCGCCAGCTCGAACGCAGGGCGCTGCAGGCCCGTAAGTCCGCGGCCCAGCGGGTCAAGGGCGGCTGGGCCGCGCTGCACGCCCGCCGGTCGCTGGTCCCCAACCTCGTTGTGTACTCGGCCTTTTCACACCGCGGGGTCCTCGGCGACCCGGCCGCCGTCTACTACAAGGCGAAGGAGATCGCCCCACACCTCCGGGGCGTGTGGGTCGTAGCCAACGCCGAACAGGCCGCGCTGCTGCCGCCGGACGTCGAGCACGTCCTCCTCGACACCCTGCGGTACCGCCAAGTCACCGCGCGCGCCCAGTACTTCGTGAACAACGTCAACTGGCCCGGCACCCTCACCAAGCGCCCCGGCAGCATCCACATCCACACCCACCAGGGCACCCCGCTCAAGTACATGGCGGCCGACCTGCTGGACAAGCCCGGCGCCCGCTACGGCGTCGACGTCCCGCAGATGCTGCGCCGCGCCGACCGCTGGGACTACAGCCTGGTCGCCAACCGGCACTCGGAGCTGGTGTGGGAGCGGGCGTATCCGTGTCACTTCGCGTCGGTGCGGACGGGGAGCCCGCGCAATGACGTCCTTGTCGACGCGGGAGCGAAGGCCGGTTCGGACAAGGCGAGTTCGAGAGCGGGCGCCGCCGTCCGGGCACGGCTCGGTATCCCCGCCGAGCACACCGTCGTGCTGTACGCGCCGACCCGCCGCGAGTACGTCCGGGGCGGGCACGTCGACCGGCTGGACCTGGCCCGGTTCGCCGAGGATCTCGGCCCGGACCACACCCTCGTCGTGCGCCTCCACCCCACTCTCGCGACCGGCCACGCGCGCGGCATGGGCCTCGCGGACCTGCACCGGCGCGGGATCCTGGTCGACGCGACCGACGAACCCTCCGTGGAGGACGTCATGTTGGCGTCCGACGCGCTCGTCACCGACTACTCGGCCCTGATGTTCGACTACGCCAACCTCGACCGGCCGATCGTGCTGCACGCCGACGACCGGGAGGCGTACGCGGCCAGCCGGGGCGCCTACTTCGACGTCACCGCCGCGCCACCGGGCCATGTGTCCGGTTCCTACCGGGAGTTGGCGTGGCTGTTCGCCTCGGGCGGCTGGCGCGACGAGGACTCGACACGGCTGCGCGGCGAATTCCGGTCGCGGTACTGCGAGTTCGACGACGGAAGGGCCGCCGAGAGAGTCGTACGGACGCTGCTTCTGGGTGAGGACGACTGGCTGCCGCAGACCGAGTCCGGTGCGCGGGTCCCCTCCCCCGCCAGCGGTCACGACCAGTTGGCGTCCTCATGAGGCCGCGTACGTGGGTGCTGGTGCTGGCCGCCGTGTTCGCGGTGCTCCAACTCGCCAACGTCACAGGGCGGGCGACCCCCGACACGAAGAACTACCTGTCGTACGCGATGAGTCTGCGCGGTGCGAGCACGCGCGAGGCGGCGGCCGTCGCCATCGACTACTCCTGCGCGAGCAAGGGGGCGAACGCGCGGCGCGACCAGAGCGTGAACCCGCTGAACTTCCACGGCAAGGACCCCGCCGCGCGGGTCGCGAAGAAGTGCCGGGCCGCGGAGTGGCGGGGCGTGGACGCGCGGCTGCGGGCCGGGCAGACGGGCGGGTTCATCACGCCGTTCACGTCGGAACGGTTCATGCGGATCTTCGAAGTGCGGCCCGGATACCCGGTGTTCCTGGTGCCGTTCGTGACGCTGCTCGGCCCGGTCTGGGGGCTGTGGTCGGCGAGCGTCGTCCTCACCGTCGCGGGCGGGATCCTCGTCTTCCTGATGCTGCGCACGCTGTCCGTGTCGGTGCCGCTCGCGCTGACCGGGCAGGCCCTCTACTACGTCCTGCCGTGCGGGACGACCTCGATGCGCCCGATGACCGAGGGCCTGATGACGGCCCTGACGCTGACTGCGGTGTGGGGCTGCGCGCTGGTGCTGAAGGGGCGGCGTACGCGCGCCGGACTCGCCCTGGTGGGCGGTTCGTTGGTGCTCCTCTTCACTGTCAAGCACTCGCAGTCCCTGTTCCTCGGGCTGTGTCTGGCCGGCGCGGGCGCGCTGGTCGCCGTAGGACGGTGGCGGCGCGGGCGGGCGCCGGGGCGCGCGTTGGTGACGGTCGCCGCGCTCGGCGCAACTGCCGTGCTCGGCACGCTGGTTCTGGCGAGCGCGCTGCACTACCCGTCCCAGACCGACAGCCTCCAGGACCTGCTCACCGATCACTACGCCCGCCCCGACCGCACGCGTCTGTGGCCCGAATTCCTGCACCTGGAAGCGAACTTCTGGCTGGAGTGGACGCGGCAGCAGTTGTGGCAGCCGGTGCTTGCGGCGGCGCTGGGGGCGGGTGTGTGGGGTGCGTTGCGGCGGCCGGCGTTCGGGGTGTTCCTGATCGGGGCCGCGTTCACCGGGATTCTCACGCAGGCCGCGCATCCCGACATCAGTGTGTGGGGCGGGCGGTTGATCGTGCTGGTGTGGCTGCTGCCGGTGGTGGGGGTGCCGTTGCTGCTGGAGAGCGTGGTGCGAGGGAAGGCTGCCGTGGGTGTGGCTGTGCCAACGCCGGTTCCGGGGCAGGGACTTGGGGAGCACGCTCACTCGGTGCGTTGAGGCGGGATATGACGAGGTGGCCGGCGGCGT
>NZ_JBHXME010000186.1:0-20442 GCF_042721125.1 Streptomyces sp. NPDC058469 | reverse complement strand
GCTCCGGTGAGTCAGCTCGTCGTCAAACGGCCGCCGCGCGCTCTGCCGCCGGACGTGCCCTCGGGTGAACTGCGGCTGGAGGCGCCGCCGGAACTGCCGCGGGGGCAGCAGGCCATCTGGCAGTCGTCGTGCAGCCGCCTCAGCAGCAGCCGTTGTTCCTCGCCGGACGGCGCAGCACCCGGGTGGGCCACCACTCCCGGTGCCGCCGGGGTCGAGTCGTGCATCGAACGCTGCACGGCCATCTCGTAGGTACGGATCTCGCGGGTCAGCACCAGCATCAGGTTCACCAGGAACGCGTCACGCGACGCCGGTCCCGCCGACTGCGCGATCTGACTGATCTGCCGCCGGGCCACCGGCGCGTCCCCGAGGACCGCCCACAGCGTGGCCAGGTCGTAGCCCGGCAGATACCAGCCCGCGTGCTCCCAGTCCACCAGCACTGGACCGGCCGGTGAGAGAAGGATGTTCGAGAGCAGGGCATCACCGTGACAGAACTGGCCCATCCCGCCGCGGCCCGCCGAGTGCGCGATGCCGTGCAGCAGCTTCTGCAGGTCTCCCATGTCCCGGTCGGTGAGCAGCCCCAGCTCGTGAAAGCGGGAGATACGGGCCGCGTAGTCCAGCGGGGCGTCGAACGTGCCCGCCGGCGGTCGCCAGGCGTTGAGCCGGCAGATGGAGCCGAGTGCCGCCCGGATGTCCGCCCGCGGCGGGGCCTCCGCCGGGTGCCGGTGCAGCGCAGCCACCCGGCCCGGCATCCGCTCGATGACGAGCGTGCAGTTGTCCGGGTCCGCCGCGATCAGTCGCGGCACCCGCACCGGCGGGCGGTGCCGGACGAACGAGCGGTAGGCCGCTATCTCGTGCCGGATCCGCTCGGCCCACGCGGGGGAGTGGTCCAGTAAACACTTCGCCACTGCCGTGCTGCGTCCGGTCGTTCCGACCAGGAGCACGGAGCGTCCGTTGCGGCGTAGCACCTGCACCGGAGCGAACTCCGGGCAGATCCGGTGCACCGACGCGATCGCCGTACGCAGCTGGGCGCCCTGAGGGCCGGACAAGTCGAGTCTCCCGCTGAGCGGTTGGGGACCGAGCCCGGGAACGCGCCGCGGCCTGCCCGCACCGAGCACGGGGCCGGCCCCCGGCCGCGCCGGGTCGAGGTAGGGGCCGCCGGCGCCCGGGTGGGGGTGCAGCGACCGGGGCGGGGCGGACACGGAGGACGATGCTGTGTACATGGGAGATACAGATCCCTTCGTGTGCCTGCAGTGCCTGTCCAAGCAAGCGCGCTCCCCGGCCCTGTCCCCCGGGTGCATCCTGGGGAATGTCCCTCGGTGACCGGGTCGGGGTGGCGCGTTCCTACCTGACACCAGATGCGCAGTGGCACACCATCTGGCGCACCCTGGCGAACCATGGCGAATAGTCGCCCGGCAACCCGCACCGGGCTATGTTCAAGTCAGCCGAGAACCTGGGGGCTTGATGTGAACGGACAACCCAACTCCCGTCTCTCGGACCTGTTCGGCCTGGCCGGCTGGTCCAAGGGCGAGCTCGCGCGGAGGGTCAACCGGCAGGCGGCGGCCATGGGCCACCCCCAGCTGTCGACCGACACCTCGCGGGTACGGCGTTGGATCGACACGGGAGAGATTCCGCGCGATCCGGTGCCGAGGGTGCTGGCGGCTCTGTTCACCGAGCGTCTCGGCCGTGTCGTGACCATCGAGGACCTCGGTCTGGTCCGGCACGGGCGTACGGGGAAACGGCCCGACGACGGGAGTGTGGAACATCCCGACGGTGTGCCGTGGGCGCCCGAACGGACTGCTGCGGTCCTCACCGAATTCACGGGAATGGACCTCATGCTCAACCGACGCGGCTTGGTGGGCGCGGGCGCCGCGCTCGCCGCAGGCTCCGCACTCAGCAGCGCCATGTACGACTGGCTGCACTCCGATCCGACTCTTTCCGCCGACGCTCCCCGGTTCGACGATCCCCTGCACGCCGACCCCGCTGGGTTCGACCGCTATGAGGCCGCCCCCATCGGGTCGCAGGAGATCGAGGAACTGGAGGAGTCCGTCGAGGTGTTCCGAGCCTGGGACGCGGCCCGCGGCGGCGGGCTGCAGCGCAAGGCTGTGGTGGGACAGCTCAACGAGGTGGGCGGCATGCTCGCCTACCGTCACCCCGACCATCTCCAGCGGCGCCTGTGGGGCGTCGCCGCCAACCTCGCCGTACTCGCGGGCTGGATGTCGCACGACGTCGGCCTGGAACCCACGGCCCAGAAGTACTTCGTCATCGCCGCCCACGCGGCCCGTGAGGGCGGTGACCGGCCCCGCGCCGGGGAGGCGCTCTCACGGGCGGCTCGCCAGATGGTGCACCTGGGCCGGCCCGACGACGCACTCGATCTCATGAAGCTCGCCAAGGCCGGTTCCGGCGACGCGGTGCTGCCGCGCACCCGGGCGATGCTCTGCACCATCGAGGCCTGGGCACAGGCGTCGATGGGCAAGGGCCAGGCCATGCGGCGCACCCTCGGCCAGGCGGAGGACCTCTTCGTCTCCGACCGCGGCGACGTACCGTCCCCGAGCTGGATGCAGACGTTCAAGGAGGAGGACCTCTACGGCATGCAGGCCCTGGCCTACCGCACACTGGCCGAGTACGAGCCCGAAGCGGCCGTGCACGCCCAGTACTTCGCGGAGAAGGCCCTGGCGCTGCGGGTCGACGGACGGCAGCGGTCGAAGATCTTCGACTTCCTGTCGATGGCCTCCGCCTGCTTCATCGCCGACGACCCCGAACAGGCGGACAGGTACGCGCGGTTGGCCCTGGTGTCGATGGGATCGAACTCCTCCCACCGCACCTGGGACCGGCTGCGCGAGATGTACCGGCTCACCGCCCAGTACTCCAGCTATCCGAGGATCCACGAACTGCGGGAGGAGATCGAACTCGCGCTGCCGAAGACACAGTCGAAGAGCCCGAGGGCCAGGGGTGGCAACAGCGCACAGGCGTAGGAGTCCTGTGTAGTTGACCGTCCGTCAAGGGCGGTTTGGTCAGAGGCTGTTGGTCAGGTGTCAGGTTGTCCTGGCGACGAGCACGCAGGCGTCGTCCTCGCGCTCGGTGTCGCCGAACTCCTCCACGACCATCCGTACGCAGTCCTGTGCGGTGCGCGCCTCGCCGAACCGCGGGGCCAGGTCCAGGAGTCGGTCCACGGCCTGTGGTCCGCTGTGCCCCGGCACCAGTCCGTCGGTGTGCAGCAGCAGTACGTCGCCCGCTTCGAGGGTTTCCTCGGCCTGTCCGTAGGCCGCTCCCGAGGTGGCGCCGAGCAGGACGCCGTCCGGTGCGCTCAGCATGCGCCCCGTCCCGCCGCGGAACAGCAGTGGGGCGGGGTGTCCTGCCTGCGCCCACGCCAGGGTGCGGGTCTCGGGCCGGTAGCGGCAGCACACCGCGCTGCCCAGGGCCGGTTGCACGGTGGCGTCGAGTAACTGGTTGAGCCAGGACATCAGTTGACCGGGTTCGGTGCCCGCCATCGCCATACCGCGCAGGGCGCCGAGCAGCATCGCCATGCCCGAAGTGACGGCGACACCGTGTCCGGTGAGGTCGCCGACGCTCAACAGGGTGGCGCCGTCGGACAGTTGGAGCGCGTCGTACCAGTCGCCGCCGATCAGCGCGCTCGTCGACGAGGGCAGATAGCGGGCGGCCAGGTCCAGTGTCTCCGGCCCCTGGTGCGGGAGCCGCAGGGAGCCGCGCCACGGCGGCAGCACGGCCTCCTGCAGCTCGACCGCGAGCCGGCGCTCGGTCTGCGCGTGGTGCCGGTGGCGCTGCAGCGAGTCACGGGTCTCGCTCACCGTCCGCTGGCTGCGGCGCAGTTCGCTGACATCCCGCAGCACGGCCCACATCGAGGCGGTGCCGCCGTCGGCGTCGAGCACTGGCTCGCCCATCATGTGCACGGTCCGTACGGTGCCGTCCGGCCGTACGATGCGGAACTCGCCGTCGATGGGCTTGGCGTCGATCAGGCAGTCCGTGACCATCGCGGTCAGCCCCGGCCGGTCCTCGTCGAGGATCAGGGACGGCAGTTCGTCCAGGGTGAGCGGGGGAGCGGCCGGATCGCGGCCGAGGATCTGATACAGCTCCCCGGACCAACTCGCCTCGTCCGTCAGCAGATTCCACTCCGCGCTGCCGACCCGGCTGAGCAGCGAGTCATCCCGCGGCGCGTCCGGTACGGCGGTCGGTGCGGACGGCGCCTCGACGGCGGCCGGCACGGGCGGCGGGCCGTCCCGCAACTGGGCCAAGTGCTCGTCGAGGTCGTTGAGTTGATGCAGCGCCAGATCGCACAGCGCCCGCTGCCACCGCTCCCGCGGATCCGCACCGTCGTGCTGCGCGTCCCGCCGTACGGCGTCCACGTCGCCCATGAGCCGCCGAGCCTGCGATATCAGCGCGTCGACCGAGCCGCGCGCGGGCGGCTGGGCGGCGGGGCGGTCCGCAGAGAGGTGGGACGGCATGACGCACTCCGATGCGGGGACGGTACGACCAAGGCGGATGGAGGGACCGGTTACGACTGTCGCACAGGCTGCGACGCCCTGTAAGGGATTTGGCAACACACGATCCGGTGGTGCTTCTGGCATATGCCAGCGTCTTCACTGGCGGCCGGTGCCGTGCTCGTGGCGCAGCTGTCCTGGTGGGGCAAGTCGTAGACGCCGTACGCGAGTTGAAGGATTGATTACCCTTCTGGGCCGACATTCAACCACCTGTTCGATGGCTTCGCGTTCGCGCGGCGAGGGCGCCCGTTGTGCGGCTGAAAAGTGTTGCTCAAATGAGTGATCCGCAGTTCGCAACGGTCATTTTGAGTCGTTGCTTTGTTTTAGCCATGACAATTCTGTGGACGTGATGCCACGCTGCTGTGCACCACGCTCACCGAGCGTTCACTTCCTCCTCGCTCTTCCTCCTCACACCCGCGCGCCCGCCGGACGGCCGTACCCCGGCCCGACCCGCTCTCCAGGACTCCACCGAGTCCGATCACCCCACATAAGGAGAACGCCTTGACCCGGCATGACCGTTATCCGCACCACCCCAGATACACCGCCGCACTGGTCCTCACCGCGGTCGGCACCCTGCTGGCGGCCGGTATGCAGACCGGCGCCGCCTCCGCCGCCCCGGGCGGTCACAGCGCCCCCGCGAAGATCCTGGCCACTCCTCGGGCCGGATCGGCCCCGGCCGCCCTGTCGTCGGCGAAGCACGCCGCCCTCCTCAAGAGCGCGGGCACGGCCGTCAAGAGCACGGCGAAGACCCTCGGCCTCGGGGTCAAGGAGAAGCTCGTCGTCAAGGACGTCACGCAGGACGCCGACGGCACCACCCACACCCGCTACGAGCGGACGTACTCCGGGCTGCCCGTCCTCGGCGGCGACCTGGTCGTCCACGCCAAGAGCGGCCGCCTGACGGTGTCGAAGGCCGCGAAGGCCGGCCTGACCCTGCCGGACATCACCCCGAACGTGACCTCGGCGACGGTGAAGGCCAAAGCGCTCGCGAGCGCGGCCAAGGCGGGCGGCAAAGAGGCCAAGCTCGACGGCGCCCCGCGGCTCGTCGTCTGGGCCGCCGGAGCCAAGCCCGTCCTCGCCTGGGAGGCGGTGGTCGGCGGCTTCCAGGACGACGGCACGCCCAACGAACTCCATGTGATCACCGACGCCGACTCGGGCAAGGCCGTCTTCCAGTACCAGGGCATCGAAACGGGCACCGGCACCGGCCAGTTCAACGGAGCGGTCCCGCTCAGCACCACGCTCTCCGGTTCGACGTACCAACTCGTCGACGGCGACCGCGCCGGACACCGCACCTACGACCTGAACCAGGGCACCTCCGGCACCGGCACCCTCTTCACTGATGACAACGATGTCTGGGGCGACGGAACCCAGGCCAACCGGCAGACCGCGGGCGTGGACGTCGCGTTCGGCGCTGCGGCGACCTGGGACTACTACAAGGACGTCTTCGGCCGCAACGGCATACGCAACGACGGAGTGGCCGCCTACAGCAGGGCCCACTACGGCAACAGCTACGTGAACGCGTTCTGGGACGACAGCTGCTTCTGCATGACCTACGGCGACGGCTCGGGCAACACCCACCCGCTGACGGCGCTGGACGTGGCCGCGCACGAGATGAGCCACGGCGTCACCGCCGCCACCGCCGGCCTCACCTACTCCGGCGAGTCGGGCGGCCTCAACGAGGCCACCTCGGACATCTTCGCCGCCGCGGTGGAGTTCCACGCCAACCTGCCCGCCGACGTCCCCGACTACATGGTCGGCGAGAAGATCGACATCAACGGCAACGGCACACCGCTGCGTTACATGGACAAGCCCTCCAAGGACGGTGCGTCCCGCGACTATTGGAGCTCGACGCTCGGCAGTGTCGACGTCCACTACTCCTCGGGTCCGGCGAACCACCTCTTCTATCTGCTGTCCGAGGGCAGCGGCGCGAAGACCGTCAACGGGGTCGCCTACGACAGCCCGACCTACGACGGCGTGCCCGTCGCCGGCATCGGCATCGACAACGCCCAGAAGGTCTGGTACCGGGCGCTCACCACGTACATGACCTCGTCCACGAACTACGCCGGTGCCCGCACCGCGACCCTGCAGGCCGCCGCGGACCTCTTCGGCGCCTACAGCCCCACGTACCTCGCCGTGGCCGACGCGTGGGCGGCGATCAACGTGGGCAGCCGGATCGCGCTCGGCGTGAACGTGGCCCCGGTCGCCGCTCAGATCAGCGGAGTCGGCCAGGCCGTCTCCCTCCAGACGGACGCGTACACCACCAACTCCGGTGCGGGCCTGACCTATTCGGCCACGGGACTGCCCGACGGACTGACCATCAGCAGCACCGGCCTGATCTCCGGCATCCCGACCACCCTCGGGACCAGCGACGTCACGGTGACCGTCACCGACGACACGGGCGCGACCGCCACCGCCGCCTTCAGCTGGCGGATCGCCAACATCTACGCGAGCGCCACCCGCGTCGACATCCCCGACGTCGGCGCCGCCGTGGAGTCCCCGATCACGGTCACCGGCCGCGACGGCAACGCCTCGGCCACCAGCCAGGTCTACGTCAAGATCGTCCACACCTACCGGGGCGACCTGACCGTCGACCTGGTCGGCCCGAACGGAACCGTCTACTCTCTGCTGAACCGCACCGGCGGCTCCACCGACAACGTCGACCAGACCTTCACCGTCGACGCCTCCGCCCAACCGGTCAACGGCACCTGGAAGTTGCGGGTGCAGGACCACGCCGCGCTCGACGTCGGCTACATCGAGCAGTGGCAGCTCACTCCGTGAACCGGCCGGGCTAGCCCTGTAGTTCGGGGATCACCGGTCGGGTTCGGAGACTGACAGCCCGAGTTGGTTCTGGCCGCGCCGGCCCCCACGGAGGCGCGGTCAGAATCGATCGGCGTACTCAGCCAGTTGCACGGTGTGCCGCGGTCACGGTGTGACCAGCCGATCCTGTTCCACCGGCGGGGTGCCGCCGTACCCGTCCAGGGCCTTGCCGAAGCGGACCAACTCGCCGTAGTGGGTGGGGTCGACGTGCTCGGCGAAGACGAGGTCGAGGACGGCACTCGCTGCCTCGGCCGGGGACTGGGCCTGGCTGAAGTCGCTGAATCACGGGCGGGAGGTGGCCGTGTCGACCATGCCCGGGCACACCGAGGCGATCAACGTGCCCGTCGCCAGGTCGTGTTCGCGGCGTTCCGCGGCGACCGCGCGGACGGCGGCGACCTGGGCCACCTTCGAGGGCACGTTCAGCCAGAGCGGCCAGCCCGCTTCGGCCGTGGTCCGGTGGTGGACGGCGCCGCGCCAGGACTCGACGGCGTACTCGACCTGGTCCAGGCTCGCGCCGTCGAACAGGTCGTGCAGCGAGGGGTCGAGGTGGTGCCCGAGGGCGCCGAGGCCGCTGGCCACGACGAGGAACCGGCCGCCCGGGCGCGGGACGGGGCCGGCGGCACCCCGGCACTGGTACGCGCCCTGCGCGCCGGCAGTCTTGACCTGGCGCTGCTGGCGTCGGCGCCGCCGTTCCGGCCGTCGGACACCGAATCGCCGCCGCTGGTGCTCCGCACGCTCACCGAGCGCCCGCTGTACCTCGCGGTGCCCGCCACGCATCCACTGGCCCGCGGCGACTACGTCGACGTGGCCGGCCTGCGCGGGCAGCGCTGGATCGTGAGTCCGTCCTCCGGCGAGGACCGGCTCATGAGGGTGTGGCCGGGGCTGGACGAGCGGCCCGAGATCGTCCACACCGCGCGCGACTGGCTGGCCAAGCTCCAACTCGTCGCGGCCGGCTGCGGGTTGACCGCCGTGACCGGGCCCCTCGCCCCCCGCCGTACCGCCGGGCGCGTCCTGCCGGTGCGCGGCGGCCCCCAGGAACAGCGCCGCCTGCTGCTGGCCCGACTTCCGCACCCGCCCACCGAAGCGCTCACCCGCGTGTCGGCCGCCCTCCGGCTCGCGGCCCTCGACGCCTACACCCCGAGCACGGCACCCACACAGGAGTGAGCCCTCCAGCTGGCCCATCGGCCCGACCGGGTTTCCCAACTCGTCATCGCTGGGCGGGCTTTGGTCCGCGATGCGCCACCCGTGCGCCGAGCAGCACCGGTAGGTTCCGCCGGTCAGTAGTCCGTCGCTGTGGCTACGGCGCCCGCACGCGATGGAGTTGCTCAGCCGCCGGCCCGGCCCTCTTCCCCGACACGGCGTCGCCCGGCGGACGTTGGCCCGCAACGCAACACCCGCGCACCGAGCAGCACCGCACATGCCCCCACGGTCAACAGCCCGCCGGTGAGGAACGTGCCCCGCACATCCGCGAGCCGCAGCACGAGTCCCCCTAGCGCCGCGCCGGCCGCGATACCGGCGTTGTAGGAACCGGAGTTGGCCGCGAGCGCGATATCCGTACGTCCCGGTGCGCACTGGAGCATCGCGTTCTGGGCGGTCATGAACACCGGCCCGAGCGCACCGCCCATCAGCACCAGGAACACCACCGCCGCCACCGGATGGGTGCCGGCCGCGTACAGGCCGAGCATGCCCACCGCCTGCGTGGCGACGGCGGTGCTCAGCGCGGCCTGGGGGAAGCGGTCCAGCACCGCCCCGGTGACGGTCACCCCGGCCAGACACGCGACGCCGAACACCACCAACAGGACGCCGACCGCGCTCGGCGAGAACCCGCTCACGTCCCCGAGGAACTTCACGATGTACGTGAATCCCGCGAACGCCCCGGTGGCGGCCAGGGTCCCGGCCGCCAGTACGGTCCTGAACCGACGGGCGTCGGGACGGGTGCCGTAGGCCGCCTGCTCCTCGTCCGGGCGCGAGGTCGGCAGCAGCGAGGCGATCGTCACCAGGGACACGAACCCCAGAGCCGCCGGCACGGCGATCGGTACGGGCCAGCCCTCGCGACGGCCCAGCCAGGTACCGGCGGGCACCCCGAGCACGAGGGCCAGCGAACCGGCGACGGACAGCGCACCGATGACCCGCCCACGGACCTCGGGCGCGAACAGGCCCACCGCGACCGGCCCCATCACGGCCCAGAACAGCGCCTGGGCCAGTGCGGTCAGCAGCCGCGCCGCGAGAAGCAGCCCGTACGACGTGGCCAGTGCCGCCACCACACTGGACACGACCAGCGCGGCCAGCAGTGCCGTGAGCACATGGCGCCGGGCCACACCCCGCATGACGTGGGCGAGGGGGACGGACGCGACGGCCACCGTCACGCCGTAGCCGGTGACCAGTAGCCCGACCGCCGGCACGGAGACCCGCAGGCTCTCTGCGATGAGTTCCAGGAGGCCGATCGGCAGGTTCTCCGCGGTGTTGAAGGTGAAGGCGGCGAGCATCAGGGCCGCGAGCACCGCCGACCTGTGCCACCGCGGCCGTCGCACCTGTTCCGCGGCCCCGTCCATGGGCCCACTTCACCGGGCTCACCCGTCCCACCGCAAACGAATTCACCGGCAGCCACACCCATCGACGGTAGAGTGACGCAGGTCACATCAACTCATTCGGGGTTTCGCGTAATGCGAACGGCACCTGCGAGGTCGTACAAGCACACGGCAATCCGGCCGACCTCACACCCGCAGTGGAGACCGACCATGGACATCACCCTCGAACAGCCCACCCGAGCCCGGCTGATCACGGCGGAGGACACGGAGATTCCCGTGTCCGCCACGCTCCGCTACCTCGCCTCGGACCCGCTGGCCGTGCACCTCGACTTCCCGCCGGAGGTCTCCCTCGACGGCGACGGTGTCACCTGGACCTTCGCCCGGTCGCTGCTGGAGGAGGGGCTGCGCAGGCCGGCCGGCGGTGGGGACGTGCACCTGTGGCCGTGCGGCCGGGCCCGTACGGTGCTGGAGTTCCACTCGCCGTTCGGACTCGCCCTGCTCCACTTCCACACCCCGGAGCTGCGCCGCTTCCTGCTGCGGACCTACGACGTGGTGGCCACCGGGCAGGAGGACATGGACGCGGTCGTCGACCGGGGCCTGAGTGCCCTGTTCGGGAACGTCTGAGGACAACTCGGCGCCCCGAAGGCGACTTTGACTTTTGTTCACCTCCATCTCACCGTGTGGGGATGGACCTTCGCGATCACCCCGTGCACCCTTGCGCGCGGTGTGCCGCTCGGGCACGCCTGTGACGAGGGCGGGGCGAATGACACCGATCAGCCGAAGAGGCTTCGTGGGACTCGGTGCCACCGTGGCGGCGGGCATGGCGACCGGCGCCGGCACACGGCCTGCGGTCGCGGCGCAGCAGGCGGCGACCGGCACGATCTCGGACGTGAAACACGTGGTGATCCTCATGCAGGAGAACCGCAGCTTCGACCACTACTTCGGGCGCCTCAAGGGCGTCCGCGGCTTCGACGACCGCAGCGGCATCACGCTGAGCGGCGGCTACCCGGTCTTCAACCAGCCCAACGGCGGGGGCCGTCAGTACCCGTGGAAGCTGAGCGCCACCCCGGCCGCGGGCGGCCAGGACGGCGAGACCCTCGCGCAGTGCAACGGCGACCTGCCGCACTCCTGGTCCTCCCAGCACTCCGCGTGGAACAAGGGTCGCCTCGACACCTGGGTCTCGGGCGTGGGCAACGTCCGCTCGCTGGGCTACCTCGACCGGGCCGACATCCCGTTCCACTACGCGCTCGCCGACAACTACACGATCTGCGACGCCTACTTCTGCTCCACGCTCAGCGCGACCGGCCCCAACCGCACCTATCTGTGGAGCGGCAAGGTCGACTCCTCCAGCTACGACGGCGGTGACGAGTCCGGCCTGACCTGGCAGACCTACGCCGAGTCCCTGCAGAACGCCGGAGTGACCTGGAAGGTCTACCAGAACGCGGCGGACAACTACGGCGACAACGCCTGCGCCTACTTCAAGAACTTCGCCAACTCCAAGGCGGGCAGCCCCCTTTACGACCGAGGCATGTCCTCCGTCCCGGCCGCGACCGGCTCGACCCCCGACGACATCGCCGCCGCCATCAAGGCCGACGTCCTCGCGGGCACCCTCCCGCAGGTCTCCTGGGTGGTCCCCAACCAGGCCTTCTCCGAACATCCCTACGCCCCGCCCGGCGACGGCGCCCACTTCGTCGGCCTCGTCTACCAGGCCCTCGCCGCCGACCCGGACGTCTTCGACTCGACCGTCCTGTTCCTCAACTACGACGAGAACGACGGCTACTTCGACCACGTCCCGCCACCCGCCCCGCCCGCCGGCACCGACGGCGAGTTCCTCAACGGCGTCCCGTACGGCTTCGGCTTCCGCGTCCCGATGATCGTCATCTCGCCCTGGACGCGCGGCGGTTGGGTCTCCTCCGAGGTCTTCGAGCACACCTCGGTCCTGCGCTTCCTGGAGACCTGGACCACGACCCTCGGCAGGCCCGCGGCCTGCCCCAACATCAGCACCTGGCGCCGCAAGGTCAGCGGCGACCTGACCGGCGTCTTCGACTTCGCCCACCCGGTCTACGGCTCCGTCTCGCTCCCCGCGACAAGCGTCATCGGCCTCTCCACCTGCGGCCCGCTGCCCAACCCGGTGCCGACGGACAACGCCCTGCCCGCGCAGGAGACCGGCACCCGGCCCGCCCGTGCGCTGCCGTACCAGCCCAACGGTTTCTTGGATCACCTGGAGTTCGGGTCGAGCGGCAAGATCCTCGCCTGGTTCGCCATGACCAACCAGGGCGGCGCCGCCAAGAGCGCCGCCCACCTCTCCATCCATCCCAACGCCTACCGCGACACCATGCCCTGGCAGTACACGGTCGACCCGGGCGGCACCGCCTCCGACTACTTCAACATCGGTACGGGCTACGGCAGCGGCAAGTACGACATCACCATGGTCGGCCCCAACCGCTTCCTGCGCCGCTTCCAGGGTGACGCGACGAAGGCGGGCAAGTCCGTTGAGGTGAGCACCCGTTACGCCGTCGAGTCGGGCACGGGCAAGCTCGCCATCTACTTCAAGATGACCAACTCGTCCGCCGCGTCGGTGAAGTTCACCATCACCTCCAACCACTACCGCGGTGACGGACCGTGGACCTACACGGTGGCCGCGGGCGCGTCGACGGAGGACTTCTTCAACGCCGTGGCGTACCAGGGCGGTTGGTACGACTTCACGGTCACCGTCGACTCCGACGCGACCTGGTCGCGCCGGTTCACCGGGCACCTGGAGTCGGGCGCGGCGAGCGTCAGCGGCTGAGGTCGGCGTACAGGTCCGGGCGCGCGGCGAGTTCGACGGCCACCCGGCCGCCGCTCTCCAGCGCCCGGACCCCGGCCTCGGCGATCGCGGAGGACGCGTAGCCGTCCCAGACGCTCGGGCCGGTGACCTGACCCCGCCGGGTGGCGTCGACCCAGGACTGCACCTCACGGTCGTAGGCGTCGGCGAACCGGACGAGGTAGTCCACCGGCACGTCCTCGTGGGCGCTGCCCCGCGTGGTGACGACCATCGCGCGGTCCTCGCCGATCCGGGCGCTGCCCGCCTCGCACACGGCCTCGCAGCGGACCTGGTAGCCGAAGCCGCAGTTGACGAAGACCTCGACGTCGACCAGGGCGCCCCCGTCGGTCTCGAAGAGGACGAGCTGCGGGTCGAGCAGCCCCTCCGGGGCGTTCGCCGACGAGCGCGGGCTGAGCACGGTCACCGCGGTGAGTTCCTGGCCGAGCAGCCAGCGGGCCGCGTCGATCTCGTGCGACACGGAGCTGTCGATGAGCATCGCCGAGGTGAAGTACGGCGGCGAGGACACATTGCGGTGGGTGCAGTGCAGCATCAACGGGCGTCCCAACTGCCCGTTGTCCAGCAGGGACTTGAGGCCCTGGTACTCGGCGTCGTAGCGCCGCATGAACCCGATCTGCGCCAGCCGTCGGCCGAGCCGTGCCTCCGCCTCCACCACCCGGAGCGCTCCGGTGGAGTCGGGCACCATGGGCTTCTCGCACAGCACCGGCAGGCCGCGTGCGAAGGCCGCGAGCAGTGCCTCCTCGTGCGCGGGACCCGGCGAGGCGATGAGCACCGCCTCGACCCCGGGGGCGTCCAGCGCGGCCACGGCGTCCTCGTGCACCGCGACCGCGTCCAGACCGGCCACCGCCTCCTTGGCACGATCCGTGTCCGGGTCGGCCACCGCGGCGACCCTGGCGCCGCTCACCACCTGGTCGAGGCGTCGTATGTGGTCGGCTCCCATGTGTCCCGCACCCAGTACGGCCACGCCCAGCAGGTCACCCACGTGTGCTCTCCCTCTACGTCGACGATCAAGCCGTAGCGTACGCCGCAGGGGATAGGTGACTTCAGGAGTGCGGGGGCCTCAGTAGCGCAGCACGCCCGCGATGCCGTCCGCGTCGTTCAGGGTGCCGTCGGGGACGAAGCGGACGTCGGCGCCGGTCTCCAGGCACCGTTCGACGATCTCGTCCACTATGTCCTCGCGGGCGTCGAGATCGCTGCCGTCGGCCGGGATCAGATGGTCGCCGTGGTCGTCGCGGACCGTGACGCGGTAGTTCTCCTCGACGGCCAGCAGCCGGACCCGGCCCTCGCGGGCGTTCTGCCAGACCTCGTCGACGCCGGCCGCGAACTCCTTGCGCCCACGCGCGGATTCGAGTTCCCGGGCCACGGTGACGGTACTCTTGCGCGCCTCCGCGTCGA
This sequence comes from Streptomyces sp. NPDC058469, assembly GCF_042721125.1. Taxonomy (NCBI): domain Bacteria; kingdom Bacillati; phylum Actinomycetota; class Actinomycetes; order Kitasatosporales; family Streptomycetaceae; genus Streptomyces; species Streptomyces sp. NPDC058469. The sequence goes on along the minus strand of NZ_JBHXME010000186.1, from coordinate 6,388 downwards.
CCAGCGGTCGTACGGCCTGCCACACGGCGTCGGGCGTGCCGTGCGCGAGGCCGCCGTGGGCGATGTGCACCGCGTCCTTGGTGGCGCTGCCGACCTCGTCCAGAGCGGACAGGGCGGCCTGTTCGCCGGTGATGTAGAGCGGGCGCCGGTGCTCGCGCAGGATCCGGCCCATCGCGGTGTCGGCCTCGCGCAGGAAGTGGCGGGTGTCCTCGTCGCGGAAGGTGCTCGGGATGTCGCCGATCCGCTCCTGGCGCTCGGCGTCGAAGTTGTCCCGGTGGTCGCGGGTCAGCGGGAAACCGCCGGTGTGGTCCTCGACGACCCGGTCGACACCGCCGTTCCACAGCGTGACGCGGTCCGCGGCGAGCGACAGCACCCAGAACGGGCGCTCGGAGGCCTGCGCGGAGACGAGATTGCGGGTGAGGAACGTGTCCGAGAGCACCACACGTTCGGGCACGGACCTGGCGAGGGACCACACCTGGTGCTCGCCCGGCGCGGCGAAGATCACCAGACCGTCCTCGGCGTGCGCCAGATCGACCTCGGCGAGGGCCTGGTCGAGCTGGCGGGAGACGTCGATGCGCCGCTCCCGGGGGACCGCGGGATCGGCCTCCAGCTGCTTCTTGGCCTCGGACAGCACATTGCGCAGCCGGACCGGATCCTGGGCGTTGTCGGGTTCGCGACGATGTGTCGGGGTGAGCACGGAGACCGCGGGGTAGGGGCGCGGGCGCCGCAGTTCGGTGAGAGTGGCGGGACTCAGTGCGTGCTCCATAACAGCACGATAGGGCCGATCGGCGGATGGGGCATATGGGGGAAGCCCGCCAGGCAAATGGGGTGATTGATTGCTGACGTCGCTCGGGTGACGCAGGCCGCCACTATCGACCCCCGAACCTCCACCGCCGAGCCGACCCTGCCGACGCTCACCGGGTACAGGGTCACCAGGTCGCGGTCGGCGAAGGTGACGACGGTGTCGAGGTGCATCGCGGAGCGCAGCTTCGGCATCCCGGCGACGACGACGTGCTCGGCGGCGCCCACGACAAGGGCCCCGGCATCGACATCGTCGACGAGGGCCCGACCCCGTTCACCGACATCGTCGCCAAGGCGCTCGGCCTGCCCGAACGGCGCGTCGTGGAGACGGGCGGCGACGTCTACGCCTCCGAACGCCAGCAGTGGGACAGCGGCAACAACGCGGTCGCGCTGGAACCGGGCGTGGTCTTCACCTACGACCGCAACACCCAGACCAACTCCCTGCTGCGCGAGGCCGGCGTCGAGGTCACCACGATCGTCGGCGCCGGACTGGGGCGTGGCCGGGGTGGCGGGCACTGCATGACCTGCCCGATCGTGCGGGACCCGGTGGAGTTCTGAAGCCGCAGGACGTCGCGTGAAGTCGCGGGCGCTCCCGAGTTGTTGAGCAACTCTTTGCCCGTGGCCGATTCCTGACGAGAACCACCCGGCGGGGCCCCGGTCCGCGTATCTCGGGAGCGCAAAGCGCGGCCGAAAACCCGGGGTCGGCGAGGCCGTTCAGGTTACGGACATGTTGACCGGCCCTGGGGACATGACACACGCTCGTCATATAGGTGCTGGATACATCTGGTTCGGCGGGTGCGGGTCGGGCGTGTGGGGACACGCAGGTGGGCGACCTGCATCCGGCGGACCGAACGCAGGAGGTAACGCATGTGCGGCATCACCGGCTGGGTCTCCTTCGACCGTGAACTGCGCACCGAGGCCGCGACATTGGATGCAATGACGGAGACGATGGCCTGCCGCGGACCGGACGACCGAGGCACCTGGGTCCAGGGTCCCGCGGCCCTCGGACACCGTCGGCTCGCGATCATCGACCTGCCCGGCGGCCGTCAGCCGATGACCGCCGACACGGCGGACGGCACGGTCGCGCTCGTCTACTCGGGGGAGACCTACAACTTCACCGAACTCCGCCGCCAACTCGCCGACAGGGGACACCGGTTCACCACCGACTCCGACACCGAGGTCGTGCTGCGCGGCTATCTCGAATGGGGTGACGCGGTCGCCGAACGCCTCAACGGCATGTACGCCTTCGCGATCTGGGACGGCCGCCGCGACCAGCTCGTCATGATCCGCGACCGCATGGGCATCAAGCCCTTCTATTACCACCCGACCTCCGACGGCGTCCTGTTCGGCTCCGAACCGAAGGCGATCCTCGCCAACCCGCTGGCCCGCGCCAGGGTCACCCTGGACGGCCTGCGCGAACTCTTCACCATGATCAAGACACCCGGACACGCCATCTGGGACGGCATGCGCGAGGTCGAGCCCGGCACCGTCGTCACCGTCGACCGCTCGGGCCTACGGCGCCGCGTCTACTGGCAGTTGGAGACCCGCCCGCACACCGACGACCGCGACACCACCGTCGCCGCCGTCCGCACCCTCCTCGACGACATCGTGCGCCGCCAACTCGTCGCCGACGTACCGCGCTGCACCCTGCTCTCCGGCGGCCTCGACTCCTCCGCCATGACCGCGATCGCCGCCCGCCAACTCGCCGAGCACGGCGAGAAGGTGCGCAGCTTCGCCGTCGACTTCGCCGGCCAGAACGAGAACTTCGTCGCCGACGAACTGCGCGGCACCCCCGACACGCCGTACGTCCACGACGTGGCCCGCGCCTCGGGCACGGACCACCAGGACATCGTGCTCGACGTACACGCCCTCGCCGATCTCGACGTACGGGCGAAGATGGTCCGGGCCCGCGATCTCCCCCTGGGCTTCGGCGACATGGACTCCTCGCTGTACCTGTTGTTTCGCGCCATCCGCGAGCAGTCCACCGTCGCGCTGTCCGGCGAGTCCGCCGACGAGGTCTTCGGCGGCTACCTGCAGTTCTTCGACGAGGAGGCGAGGCGCGCCGACACGTTCCCCTGGCTGGTGCGGTTCGGCCGGCACTTCGGGGACGACTCCGACGTACTGCGCGCCGACCTGACCAAGGCCCTGGACACCGAGTCGTACATCGCGGACGGCTACCGCACCGCCGTCTCCGGCATCCAACGCCTCGACGGCGAGAGCGACTTCGAGTACCGCATGCGGCGCGTCTGCCACCTCCATCTCTCCCGCTTCGTACGCATCCTGCTCGACCGCAAGGACCGCGCGAGCATGGCCGTCGGCCTGGAGGTCCGCGTCCCGTTCTGCGACCACCGGCTCGTCGAGTACGTCTTCAACACACCCTGGTCCCTCAAGTCCTACGACGGCCGGGAGAAGACCCTGCTCAGGGAGGCCACCGCGGACGTCCTCCCGCAGTCCGTCTACGACCGGGTGAAGAGCCCCTACCCGTCCACGCAGGACCCCAAGTACGCGGTCGCCCTCCAGGACCACGCCAAGGACCTCCTCGCCCGGCCCTCCCACCCGGTCTTCGACCTCGTGGACCGCGAGAAGCTCCGGCAGGCCGCCCACCGCGACACACCCATCAGCACCCAGGCGGGCCGCCGCGGCCTGGAACGCGCCCTCGACCTGGCGCTCTGGATGGACCTCTACAAGCCCGAGATCGCACTCGGCTGAGCGGTCCCTCAGGGGACCTCGGTGCTGTCCGGCTGGCAGGAACTCCCGCTGGCCGGCAGCGAGCCGTACAGCAGGAAGTCGTTGACCTTGGTGTGCACACACTTGGAAGACGCGTAACCGGTGTGGCCCTCACCCTTGTTGTCCAGCACCACAGCCGAGGAACCGAGCCGCCGGGCCGACTCCACGGTCCAGCGGTACGGCGTCGCCGGGTCGCCCCGGGTCCCGACGAGCAGCATCTTCGCCGCGTCCACGTTCTTGACGTCGTCGCGGATGTAGTCGGTGCCCCGGGGACGGCCGTAGCACATCAGCACCTCGGTGAGCCGGTAGCGGCCGAAAACCGGTGACGCCTGCTCGTACTCGGCGCGCAGGCCGGGGAGGTTCTTGGTGATCTGCTCGGCGGTGGGGCGGTCGGGGTCGTCCGCGCAGTTGATGGCCATCAGCGCGGCCGGGAGGTTGTCGAGCGGGACGTCCTGGGCGTCGACGATCCCGCCGCCTCCGCTCAGATGGGGCAGACCGGTACCGCCCGACGAGAACGCCATGATGGCCCGCGTGTCACCGTCCTCCACCAGCGAGGCGATGGCCCGCTCCAGCGTCGGCCACAACTGCTTGCTGTACAGCGCCTGGCTGATGGCGCCCACCAGATCCTGGCCGGAGAACTGGTCGCCGAAGTCCGTCTGCACCGGGTCCTGGTCGAGCGAGCGGACGAGGTGCACGGCCCGGTCCGGCGCCGATCGCGCGTCTGTCCCGAAAGGACAAGCGATGTCCTGCACACACCAGTTGAGGAAGTCCTCCAGCGCCGTCTGTTGTCCCTCGGCGCCCGCGATCCCTTGCTCGGAGAGCGGTTCGGAGAGGGTGTCGACGCCGTCGAGCACCAACCGGCCCACCTTCTTGGGGAATTGGGCCGCGTACACCGCGCCCAGCCGCGTTCCGTAGGAGAAACCAAGGTAGTTGAGCTTCTTGTCGCCGAGTGCCTGGCGCATCACGTCCAGGTCCCGGGAGGCGTTCACGGTGCCGATGTGAGGCAGGACCGGGCCGGAGTACTTGGCGCAGGTGGCGGCGGCCTTCCGCAACTGCTTGAGGACGACCTTCGGATCGCTGCTGTCCGCGGAGCCCTCGTCGATCGCGGCCGAGCCCTGGTCGGAGCCCTCGCCGCAACTCACGGGCGAGGACTGGCCGACGCCGCGTGGATCGAAGGTGACGACGTCGTAGCCGTTCGTCAGATCCATGAACTCCTTGCCGTCCGAGGCGAGTTCACTGACACCCGCGCCGCCCGGACCGCCGAAGTTCAGCAGCACCGACCCCCTCGACTTCCCGGTCGCCCGGTAACGGGCCAGCGCGAGATCGAGCGTCCCGCCGCCGGGCCTCGCGTAGTCGAGCGGGACGGTGACCTTCCCGCACTGCAGGTCCTTGGGCGCGTCCGGGGTCTTGCACGCGGCCCACTTCACCTGCTGCCGGTAGAACCGGGACAGGTCGGCCTGCGGCCGGTCGTCGGCCGTGGCGAGCGCGGGCAGCCCCGCGCCGAGCAGTGCCAGCGTGAGGAGCCCGGTGAACGCGCAGCCCCGGAACGCGGGCCGCGATGACAGCTTGGCCAGCATCAATGCCTCCAAGAACGCGCCGTGACCAGCGCCTTCGATCACGATAAGGGGGCCTCGCGGGCCCCGCCTCCCGGCGGGCGGACCGGTGATCGGTGCCGTATTCTGCGCCCCTTCAATAGGCATAAGCGGTTTTCCGACTAATACTTTCCGACCGATGAGGATTCGTTACGAGTAGTTCGATAACCGTGACGCTCGATGGAGTGAAAGGCCGATAAGCCATAACTCGGATGGTGCGCCCGCGTTTTATCCGGTGCGGGTGAGTGCCCGCTACATCTCTGGAAGGCAGGGACCCTATGAAACGGGTTACCCGAAACGGTGTGATCGCCGTCGCCGCCGCATCCGGTGCGATGGCCGCGGCGATGCCGGCGTTCGCCGATTCCGGTGCGGACGGTTCCGCGGCCGGTTCGCCCGGGGTGATCTCCGGCAACACCATTCAGCTTCCGGTGCACGTGCCGGTGAACGTGTGCGGGAACACCGTGAACGTGGTGGGGCTCCTCAATCCCGCCGCGGGGAACAGCTGCGCCAACGAAGGCGGCGCGAAAGCGGTTGGTGGCAAGAGGAGCGGCGAGAAGAGCCCCGGTGGGCCGCACGGCGGTGCCGTCGCGCAGGGCGGTGAAAAGGATTCGCCGGGTGTGCTCTCCGGCAACGGAGTGCAGCTCCCGGTCGACCTCCCCGTGAACCTCAGCGGCAATTCCCTGAGCGTGGTCGGCGTCGGCAACCCGACCGTGGGCAACCACTCCGAGAACACCTCGGGCGACCACCCCCACCACCCCACGCGGCCGACCCCGGCACCGCCCACGCCGTCGAAGCCGCACCCGGGTCCACGACCGGTGACGGAGGTGGAGGGGCACCCCGCCCAACCCGCTGCCGAGGCGTCACTCGCCCACACAGGTGCTGACAACACGGTCCCGGCCGCCGTCACGAGCGCGGCCCTCCTCCTGGGCGGCGCCGCCCTGTACCGGCGCAACCGCCCCAGGGCGGGACGCTGACCCGAGCACCCGCTCCGGAACGGAAGGCCCCACCGGGTACGCGACCGGTGGGGCCTCCGTCGTCCGGCACGACCGGGTCAGGGCGGGTCGCCGCGGAGAGGTCATGCGGACAAGGGCGCAGCGGCCATGCGGACAAGAGGGTGGAGGACGCCAACTTCTAGGAACCGTAGGGGAGTTCCTCGGACTGCTCCGCCGGAGCCTTCAGGAGTGCGTGGGCCGCCTTCCGGAACGCGGTCAGCAGCCGGTTGCGCTCGCCGGCGCGGGTCGCGAGGGCGACTTGGCTCGGTTCGCCGC
>NZ_JBHXME010000185.1:0-20529 GCF_042721125.1 Streptomyces sp. NPDC058469 | reverse complement strand
ACTCCGCACTGGGCATGCTCAGTCCGGTCGAGTACGAACTCCGCACCCCACCAGTAGCGTGAAACCAAGCAACTCGACTCCACCCAACTCCGGACTGTCACGGCGGCTGTAGTTCCCGGTAGGTGGCCGGATCGTCGCTGGTCAGCGATCTGTCGAGGGTGCTCGTGGGCTTGGGTGCGGCCACCGTGATCATGATCTTTTGTGACGAAGTATCAGAGCGTGGTGGCCGTGGAAGCGACGGTGGCGCGGGCGGTGTGGCGGGACTCCTTCGGGGCGTTCATGGGGCGGGTGGCGGCATGCTTCCCGCGCCGGGAGTCGCGGCAGACCTTGCGGGAGACGGTCGAGGCGGTGCTGATGGGGCTTCAGCGGCTCAGCTGCTGGACGTTGGCCGAGGCGCTGGGGCATTGCGGTCCGCACCGGCTGCAGCACTTCTTGGCGCGGGCGGTATGGGACCACGGGACGGTACGCACGTGCGTCGCCTCTTTCGCGGTGGGCCATCTCGCTGACGCGCAGGCGGTGTTGGTGGTGGACGAGACCGGGGATGAGAAGTCCGCCACCGACGCGGTCGGGGCGGCGCGGCAGTACTCCGGTGCGCTGGGCGGGGTGGGTCTGTGCCAGGTCGCAGTCCACCTCGCCTACGCGAGCGCCGCCGGGAGCGCGCTGATCGACCGGGCCCTGTACCTGACGCGGGACTGGGCCTTCGACGACGAGCGACGTGAGCTGGCCGGGGTGACCGACGAGGTGGCCTTCGCGACCAAGCCGCAGCAGGCCGCCGTGATGCTCGCGCGTGCTCGGGCGCAGGGATTCCCGGCCCGCTGGGTGGCGGCCGATGAGGTTTATGGCAGCCGTGACCTGCCTCCGGTGCCGCGACCGACGGAACGGCCTCTGCCGGAGCGGGAGTTGCCGGTCAGGCGGCAGCCGACCCGCGCGCGATCCCGGTTCCCGTCGATCCACTGGCAGGCGTGACGGCTCCCGACTTCACCCGCGCCGACGACGTGCCGTCGATCGCGACGGTCAGCAAGCCCTTGAAACGGGCGCCGACGGTGCGGATCGCCGTGGCCGGCCCGCGCAGCAGGTCGAACAGGGCCCGCATGGGGCGCACACCGAGACGGGTCCGGGCGTCCCAGAGCGCTGTGCCGGTGATCTTCGCGACCGGTATCGCCTCCAGCGCGGCGGTGAGCTTGCGCCAGACGGCCAGGTAGCCGCAGTCCTCGAACAGGGCGGCGGCCAGCAGCAGGTAGACCACCACCCAGGCGGAGATCTTCCGCAGTCCCTGCTGGACGGCACCGGTCTCGGCAAGGGCCGCATCGACGATCTCGAACGGGACGATCTGGGTGAGTTCCCCCAGGTGCCCGGGGGCGAACAGGCCCTTGGCTACCGTGATTTCACGCATGACACACTGATCGGACAGCGGAGCTTCCGGTGCTGTGAACGGCTGTCTTGGTCGACTGCCAGTTCTACTGGGGCTCCGCTTCCTACGTCCGGGGTGACCGCAGATCAGGACGTACTTGCCGACACCCCCAAACCCGTAACTTCACGGCCTTGGGCTTTGGGGTGCTGTGGGTGCTCGTCTGGAGCAGGGCCCGGTTGTGGAGACATCGGAGGTCCAGTCGGTGTAGCCGACGTGCAGAGGGATCGCTCAGTCGGCTCGTGCCCTCTTTCCGCTGGTCCACTGAGCGGAACAGTGCACGACAGGAGGAGTCCCAAGGATCACTCTTCAACCAGCAGTCCGACGTGGACCCCGGTCATGTCCGCGCGAACGAGTTCCGTTCATGAACCAGGTGTTGGGGGACAAATGGAGCAAGGGACGGCCGATCTGCAGCCGCGCGGCGTCCGGTTCACAATTTTGGGCCCGCTTTCCGTTACCAGCGGGGGCGGGCATGGACCGGTCCCGCTCGGACCCCCCAAACAGCGCATGCTTCTTGCCGTCCTGCTGTGCCGTCCCAATGGCTTGGTGCCCGTCGAGCTGATGATGGATGCGCTGTGGGACGGCGGACCGCCGAAGACCGCACGGAAGAACGTCCATGTGTACATTTCGGCGCTGCGCAAGCTCCTGGAAGACGTTGGAGCGGGCGGGCGGCTGGTCCGCCGGGGAAGCGGCTATCTGCTACTGGTCGGCGACGGGGAGTTGGATGCGCTGCGGTTCCGCAGCCTCGCCCGTGCCGGAAGGGAGGCGTCAGGCCACGGCGCGCTCGCTTCTGCGGCCAGGCTGCTGAAGGAGGCGCTGAAACTGTGGAGCGGGCCGTCGCTGCCGGAGCTGCGCAACTCGCAGACGATATCAGCCGAGGCGGAACGTCTCGGCACCCGTTTTCTGCAGGTATACGAGGAATGGGCGGAGGTTGAGCTGCGGCTGGGCAACGCCAGGGAGGTCGCCGAGACCATCGATGATCTGATGGAACTGCATCCACAGCGCGAACGCCTACGGGCCGCTCATATGAATGCCCTGTTCCAACTGGGGCGGCAGACCGAGGCATTCGCCGTATACGAGGAGTACCGGCAATTCCTGGCAGCTGAGTTCGGTCTGGGCCCCAGCCCGGTACTCGAAGCTCAGTATCGCTCGATGCTGGCCTGAGTCCGGTCCGGACCGGGCGGATCAGGTCGCCGCCGCTACGGCCAGGGTCGGCGCTTGACGTCCCGTGAGCATGCGCAGTGTCCGACCGCGCCCGGCGCCGGTGAGGTCGAAGGGGACGAGCATGATCTCGTCGACGTCCAGAGTTTTCACGACCCGCTGGATGCCCTCCATCACCGTGGACCGGCCGCCGTGGACCACCTGCTGATCCTCCAGGACCTTGCGGGTGAGGAACTCCTCCCGGGCCTTGTCCGGGGACTCTCCCAGGGCGGTCCACGTGCGGCGCCGCACGGCGTTGCACGCGGTGTGCAGAGCCAGTTGCTCGGCCTCGTCGTCACTCCCCGCGCACAGTACGTTCAGCGAGGCGATGACGTAGGGCCGGGCACCTCGCGGGCCGGGGTCGAAGGTCGCACGGTAGCGCTCCACCGCCGCCGGGCGGCACTTGGACTGGCCCAGGTGGAGCCCGTAGACGAACGGCAGCGACCGCTCGGCCGCCGTTCGGGCGCCGTTCTCGCTGGTCCCCAGGACATACACCTGGGCCGGCGAGGCAACCCGTGGAGACAGGTGCAGGGTCGGGCGCTCCGGCTCGATCGGCGTCTGCGCCCGGGTGGGCGGATCCAGGAAGCCCATCAGCTCGTCGATCAGGGCGGGGAACTCGAGCGCCGCCCTGGCGTCACGCCTCAGCGCCGCCTCGAGTAACTTGCTATGGGCCCCGGTGCCGCCCGAGGAGCGGCCTACGCCCAGGTCGATTCGGCCGGGGTGCAGTGCGCCCAGCGTGGCGAACTGCTCGGCCACAGCGTAGGGAGCATAGTTGGGCAGCATTACCCCGCCTGCACCCACCCGGATGCGCTCGGTGCAGGCGGCGACGTGCGCGATGAGTACCGCTGGTGCACTGCTGACGGCGTCGAGCGAGGCGTGGTGTTCGGCGACCCAGAAGCGGTGGAACCCGCATTCCTCAGCGGTCTGGGCGACGCCAACCACCTCCCGGATTGCCTGTTCGGCAGGCATCTGCCTGTCCGTTGCACCCAGTTCGAGCACGGACTGCAAGACGGCGGGACGGGCGCTGCCGGCGCCAACGGGCATCTGTGGCGTGATCACGAGGGGCTCCTGGCCGGTGCTGGTGTGCTTGTCTGCGGCGGCTTGGGCAGGGCGACGGGGACGGCTGCCAGCAAGGCGAACGCCATCGCGAAGGCGGCGGCGGTCGTCGGCAGTGACAGCCGGGTCAGCAGCAGCCCGGCAGCCAGCGGCCCGCAGGGCTGGACGATCTGAGCGACCAAGCCGCTAGTGGTGATGACCCGGCCGTAGATCTCCTCCGGCACGGCGACCGCCATGATCGTGCCGAACGTCGCCGAAATCACCGGGATGAGCAGGCACAGGGCGCAGAACCCGGCGACGAACGCGATGGTGCTCCCGCTGGTCCAGGCGACGGCCAGCAGCACGGCCCCGGTGGCGGGACCCGCGACAAGGGTCACTTTCAGGGAAACGTGTCGCTGGACGTACGGGGTGAGCAGGGAGCCGGCCAGTCCGGCCACCGCTGCCGCGCTCATGGCCGTTCCCACCGCGACCGCGCCGTCGGGTCTGCTGCCCACGCCGAGGATCAGGGCGAACGTGAGGGCGGAGAAAGCCAGGTTCAGCCCGGCGCCGTACAGCACGCACCAGCGCATGAACCGGTCTCCCGCCAGGTACCGCCACCCTGCGGTGAACCTCGTCAGGAACCGCTCAGCGACCGGCTGCGCACCCGCTGCTTCCGCGTCCCCGCCGCCGGGCGCCCCGTCGGGGCCCCGGCCACGGCGCGGCGCGCGGACCGCCACGGCCACGCACAGCGCGGAGACGCCGAAGGTCAGCGCGTCCACCGCGAGCGGTACGGAGGGTTCGAGCGCCAGCAGCAGCCCGGCCGCCGCCGGTGCGGCGATGTCTGCGCCGTACGCCCGCGCCTGGTTCAACGACAGCGCCGCACCCAACTGCTCGGTCGGCACGATCCGTCGGATCACCTTGCTCTGGGCCGGGCGGAACACTTCCAGTGCCGCGACCGACACGACCACCGTCACCAGAGCCAGCGCGATCGGCACAGGCCGTAGGAGCACGTACACCGCCAGCGACCCGACGGCGACCAGCCGGGCCAGGTCGGACCCGAGCATCAGCGCACGCTGGTCGCAGCGGTCGCTCAGGTAGCCGGCCGGCAGCCGTGCCACCAGCCCGACGGCCAGGGAGACCGTGCCGACGGTCGCGGCGACCGTGGTGGAGTTGCCCGCCGCAAGCAGCACCAGCGGCAGCACGATGTACGTCATCGAGGAGCCGAAGTCCGACAACGCCTGGCCGATCCAAAGCAGTTGGAAGTCCCGGTTACGGCTGAGCCGTGGTGCGGCGGCTGTGATCGGAGGGACGGTGGCGGTCATCCACGGCTCCCGGAAGCCGTCGGTGGCTCCTTCAGCAGGTCGTCCAGCAGGAAGTTCGTGTTGGTGCGCGCCCCGGGGCGCGCCCTGCGGAACCGGTCCAGGAAGAGCGCGACACCGGCCGAGCCGCTCGCCAGGTCGCAGCACTCCCGTACCGACTGCTCGCCGGGGAACACCACACCCTCCGGCCGCCGCACCGCACTGCACAGCACTGCCTCGGCTGCCCGCTGCGCGTCGCCCAGGAGCTCCGGGTCGCCCAGGAACTCGTAGGCGTCCAACAGGGTGTTGCCGATACCGCTGATCCCGTGGAACAGCTGGGGAAACGTCGTGTACTTGCGCCGCACGTCCGGCAGTAGTTCATCGATGTGCTTACGCAGGCTTCCGTCCCCGGTCACGTAGTGGTAACGCAGCAGGGTGGTCAAGATGCCCGCGGTGCCCTCGTCCCAGTACTGGCGCAGTACCGGGGACGGTTTGTCGTCGGTGCGTGCGACGGCCGGGAAGGACAGCCGTCCTGTGGGTGAGTACTCGCCGCAGGCCAGATCGAACTCCAGCCCCGCGCGGCCCAGTTCCAGCACATGCACGTCACCGGTGGCCGCGTGCAGGGCCAGCAGGAACATGGCCACGCCGGACGCGCCCTCTCCGTAGCCGACGGGGACATGCTTGCCGGAGCCGGTCCAGTGGGCCCGCACGCCCTCATGCCGCGCGCTCCGCGCGAAGTGCTCGCCGATCTCGCGGGCGCGGTCCAGGAACTCCGTGCGGCCGGTGTCGCGCCACAGCCGAAGGCAGGCCATGCCATGCCCGGCCGCCCCGGTCAGCACGCCCGGCTCGGCGTACAGCAGCCGATGCCCCGCGGCGTCGCGCAGCACCCGGGCCGCCACCTCGCGATGGCCCATCGCCGACAGCACCCAGGCGACACCTGCTGAACCGTAGTAAAGGCCCGGTGGCAGCGCCTCATGACCTGTCGGCTTGCGCAGCGCCCAGGTGAGAAAGGTGTCCGGCACCTCGCCACCCACGGTGTGGAGTGCGTAGAGGCAGCCGTAGGCACCGTGCGCGACGGACAACGGGTTGGTCTCGAAGACCAGCGGGTCCGCTGGGAAGAGCCGGTCCTCCCGCTGCAGATCGGCAGTACCGTGCAGAAACTTCACCACGCCGTCCAGCGTGGTCTCGATCCGCCGTCTCAGGTCGGCCGCGGACTCCGGTTCGGGTGTCACCGGGTGTGCCAGCGGCGGGGGCTGCTGCCAGGCGGTGGTGAAGGGCAGGTCGGTGAGACGCCGGCGCAGCGCAACCGGGTCGGGCAGCGGCGCGTTCTCGTCGTACAGGTCCCGGATCAGTGCGACCAGTTCTCCCGGCAGAGCCAGATCGGCTGCTACCTCGTCGAGGAGCCGCAGCGGGATGTCGTGGTCGACCAGGTCGTTCGAGTGGCAGGCCAGGACGCAGCACAGCAGCAGCCCGCCCAGCGCGTAGTAGTCGGTGCGCCGGTCGCCGCGCCCGGCGGCCATCGCCCGCCGGGTGACCGCACCCGGGGTGCTGAGCCCCGCGCCGCCGTCGGTCCCCTCGTGGAAGGCGGATTCCAGATCGATTACGCGGATCCGGTCGTCAGCGGTGACCATGATGTTGGTCATCGACAGGTCGCCCAGTACGATGCCGCGCTCATGGCAGGCCGCGATCGCGTCCGCCATCTGCACCCACAGCAGACGGAACCGGTCGTAGTAGTCGGCCAGCCGGGCCGGGGTCAGGTCCAAGCCGTACAGGGGGTTGTGGGCGATGCTCAGGTGGCCCAGATGGCTGCCGTCGATGTAGTCCTCGGCGATGAACGCGTGCTCCCACTGCTCGAAGAACGCGATGGGGCGCACGAACAGACCGGTGTCGGCCAGTTCGGTCAGTAGCTGGTACTCATGGCGCAGCAGGTCCACCGCGTCGATGCCTCTGGGGCCCACCTCGACATGCGGCCGAGCCTCGCGCAGCACCACGTCCGCGCCGGTCTCGGTGTCCACGCCGCGGTAGATGCCGCCGCGGTTGCTGAACGCCAGCGCACTCCCGACCTTGAACCGGCCGCCCAGCAACCCCTTGCCCGCGCTCCCACCCGCGCCCGCGGCTCCGTCCTTGTCCGTTTCTGTTCCCCGGTCCGCACCCGCGTACGGATCCTGCGCCCAGTCCGGGACGAGCCAGTAGGGGGTGCGCACATCCGGGACCAGCGAGCCGTCGGGGGCCTGGATCATCAGATCCCGCAGGCCCAGCGGCTTGAGCTCGAAGCGGCTGACGAACCCGCCGTAGCGGTAGGACACCACCCGCGATCCCGGACAGCGCCGGTCGGTGAGGACATAGGGTCCGTCCAGCCCCGCCAAGGCCTGGGTCAGCGCTGCCGCGATGGCGCGGAACTGCGTGTCGTCGTCCGGGTAGACGGTGATGAACTTCCCACTCGATGCGCGGGGGAACGACTTTCCGTTGGCCTCACCCACTGCCGGGGGGTCCATCAGGAACTTAAAGCGCACCCCTGCATCCCGCATAACCGGCAATGCCCGCCGTAAGGTCTCGGTGCTGTTGCGTGAGGTCGAAGAGACGTGCAGCTTCCAGCCCTGGCCGACTAGGAGAGCGCCCGGCGGTTCGGCGATGATCCAGTAGCCACGACGCCAGGTGTGCCAGTCGTCCGGCAGCGCCGCCCGGTATTCGCGCATGTGCTCGCTGCTCGGCATGCGCCGGCTGAAGTTCTCGAACCACCGCGGATGGTGACTCATGTAGGACAGCATTGTTTCCCACGGCCGCTGCATATCAGCCCGCCCCTTTTCGCGCTAGTGGTTGTGGTCCGGAACCTGTTGGCCCGAGGATCTGACGCTGCGATCGGTCCCGGACGGGACGAGGGAGCTTTGTCCGATACAGTCCGGGACCGCAAGCGCTAAGTCGCTGTCAGCAGCTCAAGAGGTAGCAGGAGCTGCAACTGTCGACGATGACGCTGGTCTGGCTGTCGTCCTCAAGGTCGAGGCTCTGCAGCGACAGCACGAAATCCGCGTCGGTGAATCCGGTTTGCTCAGTCATGGGATCTCCACTTCCGATCGAAGGTGAATTTTTTCGCCACGACGACGCCCGATAAACGCCCTGGCGGGTTCGGAAACTCCGCCCGGCGATTAAACGGGATTCGCTGACATCCTCGATACTGGGCAGGCCCGCTTCGAAAACGGTATGCCAATGGTATGGATTCAGTACTTTCCCAGGCCCGGAGCCGCGGACCTCGGTCACGGCAGCTGTAGTTCCGATCATGCGGCTGCGGTGACCTCGTTCCAGCGGCGGTGACAGGTGGCGGCGTGGAACTGGTGGCGGCGGCGCCACCTCGACCAGCGCAGGACGTGCTCGGGGTCGGTCACGGGGTGTGGCAGGACGAAGGACCGCAGGATCCGCAGGAGTTCGAGGCGGGTGACGGGAATCTTGGCGGCTTCCGCCGGTTCGAGGCCGGCGGTGCGGTGCAGGGCGGTGCTCACGGACAGCAGGGCGGCGGCGATGAGGCTGATCAGGCTCCAGCGGTACCGGGACTTCCAGCAGGTCACCTGCCCCTGATCGAGGCCGGTCAGCGACTCCCGGCTTGAAAATCTTCTTCCACCCGCCAGCGGCGGCAGACCACTTCGACAAGATCGGCGAGCGCGACGGGGGTGGCGGAGGCGGAGTGGCAGCGGTAGAAGGACAGTTGACGGGTGTAGCGGTGGCGGCGGACGAGCAGGAAACTGGGCCCGGCATCGAAGCCGGGCGGGGTGTCGTCGCCGATGATCTCGATCATCGCCCAGTCGTAGTGGTGGTCGCCCTTGGTGCCGTGTCCGGTCCGTATCCGCTGCCAGGCCCGACGCGGCAGCTTCGCGAGCACGGCAGCCGTGTCGAAGCGGCCGGCCGGGGTACTGACCCGGTGGGTGGCGGGCACCGCAATCGCGTAGTCGAACCCCAACTCACGTATACAAAGGCGCAGGTCACGGACGCCGTAAACCTCATCGGCCGCCACCCAGCGGGCCGGGAATCCCTGCGCCCGAGCACGCGCGAGCATCCAACCATGCTCTCCACATGATCGCGTGACCCAGGTGCGGGGCGACGGCGAAGGCGCTACATACTTCGCCAAGCAACTCACCGTCGACAAGACCAAAACGGAGGCCCTGCGACTGCTGCGGCGTCGCATCTCCGACCGTGTCTTCCAAGCCTTGCTCGCCGACCAAGCCGATCTCGGCGAACCCTTCAACCCGCTACCAGAGACGCCCATGAGGCTGGCTGCTTGGCATAGGAGCATCAAGGGGATCCGGTGACGGTGCACCCGTTCATCGAGGCGGAGAAGCAGAGCGGTCACGGCGTCAAGCGTGCATGTGAACTGCTGCAGGTCTCCCGCCCCGTCTTCTACGCCCGCCGCAGTGGCAGGCCCGTGCCGCGCGCGGCACGGTACGTGATGCCGAGCTGACCGAGAAGATCACCGCGGTTCACGAGCGATCACGAGGAACTGACGGAGTCCCGCGCATCCATGCCATCCTGCAACGCGAGGGCGTGGATTGCGGACGGCGCCGGATCACCAGACTGATGCGCACCGCCGGACTGCAGGGCCGGCACCGCAGACGGCGGCAGCTGACGACGATCCCTGATCCGCGGGCCGCCGTCCGGCCTGACGTCGTCGTCCGCGACTTCGCTGCCGACCGCGACGGCCTGGACAGCCGATGGTGCGGCGACATCACCTACATCCCGACCGAGGAGGGCGGGCTCTATCTGGCCACCGTCATCGACATCGCCTCCCGCCGCGTGGTCGGCTGGTACACCGCCGACCACCTGCGGACCGAACTGGTCGCCGACGCTCTCCAGTCCGCCTGCCGCGAGCGTCGTCCCGCCCCGCCGGTGATCTTTCACTCGGGTCACGGCTGTCAGTACACAAGTCAGCAATTCGCCTCTCTGGCAACGGAGTTGGGCGACGTCTGTCCGTCGACCGCACCGGGCAGTGGTGGGACAACGCGCTCGCCGAGTCCTTCTTCGCCACCATCAAAAGGGAGTTGCTCGACACAAGCTCCTGGCCCAGTCCGGACGGCTCTGCGCGCAGGGCTTGCGCGGCAGGGGAGTTGGGATGCAGCAGGTCCACGGTCAACGTTTGAGGCTTGCAGAAGCCGCGAGCCTGAAGGTCGGTCAGCACGGGCGGAATGACCAGTCGCCGAAGGCTGTCGTCGGCCGGCACCACGGTCGCAAGACCATCCCAGTACAGAAGCGCCTGGCGTATACGCTCGGTCGGCGGCTCGATCCGCGGGTAGTAGAGCATGACTGGCTCTTCGGCCCCCTGGCACGAGGTATCCACTTGTCGGTAAGACCCCGGGTGCCACCCCGCCCGGCGGGATGTGGTCCCGCCGGGCGGTGATCAGGCCCGTGGTGGTCCGGACTCATAGCTCTGTCCCACCGTTCGCTGCGGGACACCGCTTTCCTGATTCCAGGCTGCCGGTTGGTTCGCCGCTCGTTAACGCACACCCAGCACTTGGCCGACCGCGTTGCCCAGGACATCCGCGCCTTGCTGGGACCTTGGCCTACTGATCTTTTCAGGCTGTTGGCGGTTGCTGATCCCTGCGGTAGGCCGGTGGTGTGCGGTACGAGCATGAGTACGTCACGCTCGGCGCAGGCGGCGGCGATGCCCCGGGTCCGGTCCGGGCTGATGCCGTTGGCCTCGACGTACACACCTCGGAAGAGGTGCGTGAGGACCTCGTGCGCCACGTCCTCCGCCGCGTGCGGCGGACAGACTGGCAGGACGAAGTCGCTTGCGGCCAGAGCGGATTCGAGGGACTCGGCGGCCTCCATGCCTGCCTCCTGGGCCCGTTGGAAGCTGGCGGGGTCGCGGCCGGTGGGGACGTATAGCACCCGGGCTCCCGTGCGGGTCGCCTGCCCGCGGACTCTCGCGCCCATGGCGCCGGGATGCAGAAGCGTCAACGTGGTCTTGGGCTCAGGTTACGAGGGGGCCGTTACCGGGCCCTGCGCGCGATGCCGACAACCATGCGCGGGCCATGACTTGCCCTCCGTCAGTCCCGCCGTACTAAAAAATTCAACAAAGGGATCTTCGGGGCCGGTAAAGGTTCTACCCGCATAGATGAGCCGGGTGCTGTCATGCTCACGACCGCCCGGAATTCCTGCCGGGCACCGCTCCGGGAGATCCCCCTCCATGCCCCGAATATCCCGCTCCCTGGTCACCGCCCTCTCCTCCCTCGCCCTGGCCGCCGCCGGCCTCACGGTCGCAGCCGGCACCGCGCACGCGCAGAGCTGCAGCCAGGACTACCTCCCCCTCCCCGACCCCACCTGCCAGCCCGGCGACTTCAACCCGGACGTCACCCAGTCCACCATCGACTCCACCATCTGCGTCTCCGGGTGGACCGCGACCGTCCGGCCGTCCAGCTCCTACACCACCGCGCTGAAGAAGACGCAGATCGTCGAGTACGGCTACACCGACACCAGCACCTCGGACTACGAGGAGGACCACTTCGTCCCCCTCGAACTCGGCGGTTCCCCCAAGAGTGCGCTCAACCTCTGGCCCGAGCCGGAGTACGGCACCAAGACCGCCGCCAACAAGGACACCGTCGAGAACAAGCTAAAGAAGGCCGTCTGCGCCGGCACCGTCACCCTCGCCGACGCCCAGGACGCGATCGTCACGGACTGGACGACCGCGCTGTCGAACCTCGGCCTGAGCTGATCCCGTCCGCTCGACGTAGGGGTCGGTCTCCTCCTCCGGGAGTAGCCGGCCCCTCTCGGGAGACAGACCAAGTGCCTCCGTACGGGCGATGTTCTTGGCCATCGCGAGGACGAGTGCGGGGCATAGGAGAGGGACATAGGAGTTATTGAGCTCGTCGGAATGTTGTCCGGTGCTGGGTGAGTGAGTCCGGTGGCGGCAAGGCAGCCGTCGATGAGGTCGGGCCGGAGCTGGACATGACGCAGGCCCAGGCGCAGGGTGCGTTCAAGACACTCGTCGTCGGCGAAGGCGGTGTTGGCCAGCGGGCCGCGCCGTAACAGCGACCAGATGCCCTCCACCGGATTCAAGTCCGGTGCATAGGAGGGAAGTTGCACGATGGTGAGCCAGCCACGTGCAGCCGCGTACTCACGTATCCCGGCGGCCCGGTGGGTGTTGAGATTGCCCCAGACAACAACCGGGGCATCGAGTTCCAGGTGGGCGCGGACCAGGAGGTCGCGGTAGTCCTGCCAGGTGAAGCTCTTGCGTGCTCCTTTGAGGAGCAGGTGGAAGCGGGACCGGTAGATCAGCCGAGACCTTTTGCCGGGCCGGTAGCAGCACATCGCGGCAATGGAGATCCGCCGCCGGGACCGTCCCCGCACGCTCACCACGGGAGTCTGTCCGCGCCGGCCCCACGTGCGGGCTCGCGGCGGCGTCATCGCGAACCCAGCCTCGTCCTCGAAAACGATGTGGGCCCCGAGCGCCGCCGCGGTCCTTCCACCTGCGGCCACACGTCCTTCTTCCACAACTGGACGGCTTGCTCGTCACGTTCCAGGGCCCGCCAGGGCCGGACTCTGCCAGGACCAGCCGTGGCGGTGCAGCAGCCGCACTCCCGCGATGCAACACGTGAGGCGAAACTGCCTGCCGATCACGGTCCTAACGCGTTCCAGCGTCCACCGCTGATCCTCCCAGCTGTGCGCGGCCGGCCCCCTGGTCAGTTCTTCCTCCAACCGGGCGAACTGCTCGTCAGACAGCTTCAGTAGATACGGGTGATGGACAACCAGTGCGACCAACCAGCCCGATCGAACTCGGTGGCCTCGCCGTCGGCGGGGCCACCGAGCGCATTCAGCCACCGTCCCGGATCACCCGAACCGGGGATAGCACCACACATGTTGCGATGGTTAGGCTCAGCAACACCAGGTTTGAGCTGCACCGATGTGAGCTTCACAGCACGGCAACCGCTGGAACCCCCAGAGAATTGTTGGTAGGCGAGTTTGCAGGGCATCAGCCACACCCGCCCGTCCTGCCGGCGCAACGTTTTCACGGTGGTCTCGTCCCCAGAGCGCGGCGACGATGTCTCCGTGGTCGGCGCCGTACGGTCACGATGTCGCCGGCACAGATCGCGGCGCCGATCATGGAGTAGCCGGTGACCGGAACCCGACGAGTTCGCCGAGTCTCGGAGGACTCCGCCTTGGAACCGGTGGACATTCTGCCTCCATGGCGTTGAGCCTGACGTGGGTTCGCCCGCTACGACTGTGTTGATCGGCGGGCCCTCGGCCGCCTCTCGCACGGCCGACCGTCAAGGCGCGACGGGATGTCCCGGCCTGCCAGTAGTAATCGCCGAAAACAATGGATATCCCTGACCCGCAGTGATCCGCCGACGGCGGCCAGGGCAGGCTCAGAGAGCCTCACGCGGCCCGCGGGATACGCGCCTCGGCCGACTTCCTCGACACCACCAACTGAGCGCGCGTGCCTTCGCCGTGCCGGGAACTCGGGCGGCACCAGCAGGTGCTGTGGAGACAACAGCTAGGACCAGATTGGCATCTGATAGGCCGTGATGTAGCTGCTTGCCTGACCGCGCCCCGCCAAGGGCTCTGCGGCCGAGGGCCCCGACCTGACGGGCCGTCTCGGCGAGGTCCTCCGGCCCGGACATCGGGTAGTAGATGGCGTCGATCTGGCCCGCGAGGTCGATGGCGATGATGCCCGCGCCTTCCTCGGCGAGCAGCCTGCTCCAGCCTCGCCGTTTCGGTTGGAGTGAAGTCGCGTGTCGACGATCGCGATATTGAAAGCGTCCACACGGTGCGGGTCGACACCCATGACTTCCCCGACCGCGAGCTGGGCAGAGCGGTGCCCTACGGCGTCTACGACGTCGCTGCGAACACCGGCTGGGTCAACGTGGGCACCGACCACGACACCTCCGCATTCGCCGTCGAAGCCGGATAGCACGCGGCGCGCCGCGGCCTGAACGCAGATCCGGTCGACCCCCATACCGCCACGTCCTCCCCGGCAGCGGCGCTGGTGGGCGCCATGCTCGTTCGCCTCACACCCGCGCTCAAGGAACTCGGGGACGTCGACCAGGTGACCTCCGGCGTGCAACGGCTGCTCGATCAAGGGACGGGAGCCACAAGACAACGTGCCGCGCTTCCCGGTGGTGGCACGGAGGCGCTTCTGGATCTCCTAGCACACCAACCCGCGCAACCTGCCGCCGCGGTGAGCAGCGGAAGTCGGCAGTCACCGCGCGCGATCTCGCGCACCCTTTCAAGCCGTTGCCCGACAGGCTTTGCCGACGCCCCCGCCGGAGTGCGGTCTGCTGCGGGCCGTACGGACGGATCACACGTGAGCGCGGTCAAGTACAGGGCGACGGGTTCACGGCGTGTCGGGCGTGTGCGCGAGCTGGAGGCGTGGTGCCGGTGGCAGTGGCGTGAGTTCTCCCCTGTCCGGCGTGGCGTGGAACGCCTCCATCACGTAGGCGGCATAGCGGCGGGAGGCTGCCAGCCGGGCGGCACGGGGTGTGTGTTGGATCCCCTGGTGGGCCATGAGCATGAGGACCAGGTCGTCGACGACGAAGTCGGAGCGGAGCTGGCCGGTCTCCTGTGTGCGGCGGGCCAGTTCGGCAACCGCGCGCAAGGTCCGCTCTCGGTCGGTGGCGAAGTCCATGGCCTCGGGAAACGCCGTCATGAAGGCGTCCGCGAATCCCCGGCTGTGCGCGTGGAGTTCGCAGATGCGCTCGACCAGGCCACGGAATCCGTGCCACGGATCCGGGGCCGCGAGGGCGTCATGGACGGCGGCCTGGCAGCCTCGCCGCTGTTCGGCGAAGGTCTCCACGATCAGTGCGCGCTTGGTCGGGAAGTGGCGGTACAACGTCGCGGGGCCGACATCCGCCTGCCGGGCGACTTCACGCATGGGCGCGCTCAGGCCCTCCTCGGCGAACACCGCGCGGGCGGCGTCCAGGATGCGGGCCCGGTTGTCGCGGGCGTCGGAGCGCACGGGGTGAGGCAAACGGTCGGTCATGGTCTCTCACTTTAGCCAAACGGACGGGGGCGTCCGTTACGGTCCCGATGTCGGTGGCAGCGGCCCCATCCCGGCACACCGGCTACGACCCGCACGTTGACCGAACTTGAGGAGCAGAGATGAAAGCCGTTGTGGTCAGGGAGTTCGGAAACCCTGACGGTCTGGAGGTCGTCGACCTGTCCGTGCCCGTACCTGGCCCAGGACAGGTACGGATCACCACGGAGGCGATCGGGGTCGGCGGGGTGGACGCCGTCATCCGCAGGGGAACGCTCGCCGCGTACGGCTTCCGGGAAGGCCATCTCCTGGGCAGTGAGGTGGCGGGCAGCGTCAACGCGGTGGGAGATGGCGTGGACGCCTCGTGGGTAGGGCGCCGGGTGTGGGCGTTCACCGGTCTGGCCGGCGGGTATGCCGAGCAGGCCGTCGCCTCGGTCGACGACGTCCTTCCGCTGCCTGATGGTCTGACCGGCG
This sequence comes from Streptomyces sp. NPDC058469, assembly GCF_042721125.1. NCBI lineage: Bacteria > Bacillati > Actinomycetota > Actinomycetes > Kitasatosporales > Streptomycetaceae > Streptomyces > Streptomyces sp. NPDC058469. The sequence goes on along the minus strand of NZ_JBHXME010000185.1, from coordinate 5,162 downwards.
CGGACGCGGTGACTGTCGGCGGCTCCGGTGTGGTCGCTCACTTCGCCTTGGACCGCGCCCGTTTCGCGCCCGGCGAGAGGGTTCTCGTGCGCGGGGCGGCAGGCAGCATCGGGATCATGGCGGTCCAGCTCGCGGCCAGGAACGGTGCGGGCGCGGTGGCGGTCACCACCTCGTCCGCGCAACGTGGCGCGCGCCTGAGGGACCTGGGCGCGACCCATGTCCTGGACCGCTCCGGAGTGGCCGACTCGGATGTGCCGTCGGGCTTCGATGTGGTGATTGATGTCGTGGGCGGTTCCCAGGTCCCCCTCTTTCTGGACAGGTTGAATGACAACGGGCGGTACGTGGCTGTCGGCATGGTCGGAGGACAGCCACCGGCGGACTTCGGCATGCGACTGATGGACGGCTTCCGCAGGTCGCTGTCGTTCGCCACCTTCAGCTCCGACACCGTGCCCGGCGCGGACCGGCGGGCCGTGCGGTCGTCCCAGTTCAACGACGCCGCAAAGGGAGACCTGCACACGGTCGTCCACGAGGTGCTGCCGTTGCGTCAGGCGGCCCTGGCCCACCACGCGATGGACGCGGGCACGGTGTTCGGCAGGATCGTGCTGACGCCATGAACCGGCAGGAACGGTGTTCGAGGCCCTAGGTGACGGGATCACCGTCGCCACCCGTCTATCCGCCCAACAACCTCGACCCGCCTTCACTGCCCGGCCTTGCCGAGCCCGACGAACGCGGTGGATTCGTCGGGGAGTTGAGGTCCAGCGGACCGTCAAGTGCCGACGGCGCCCTCACCGTCCCAGGCCAACGTTCTTGGAACGGAGTCGAGATCACTCCGCAGCCACCAGCGTTCGGCGATCAGGTCGGTCGCCGAGCGGGAAGGCAGCGTCCTCGCGAGCATCCACCGCGCGTAGGTCGCACCGGACGCTCACCGCGCTCGTAGACCGTCCGCAAGACCCGGATCGACGGGGCGACAGGCCGACCGCACCTCCCCCACCCGCTCCTTGAGCACCGTCATCCGAGGTCACGGCCGATCCGCTCGATCATCACGGTCGCGGGCATGTCCGGCCGCTGCTCCAGCAGTTCACGGAAAGGGCGGGACCGCGTCCACGACCAAGCCCTTCAGCGCGATCGCCCCGATCGGCACCCACTCGGTCCGGTGAAACCGGCGGATCTCCGCCCGCCTCGACGCTGATCCCCCTGCACTGGCCGTGTTCAACGAACCGGGCCTGTGCAGGGGGCCACCTTTCAGGCGTCCCTACTGGTCCGCGTTTGAGACGTCGTCGACAAGGGTTCTGACGGGGTTTGGGCCGATGAGGAAGTGATCAGTGCAGAGCTGCCGGTATCGCGGTCCGTGAGGCCTGCGAGGAGGGCGAGGCCAAGGCCGGCTGCGGCGAGCGTCGCGCCGACCAGGGCCGGTGAGGCCCAGCCCCAGCCGGCGGAGATGGCCAGGCCGCCGAGCCAGGCGCCGCCGGCGTTGGCCAGGTTGAAGGCGGAGTGGTTGGAGGCCGCGGCCATCGTCGGGGCGTTCTTCGCCTTGGCCATGAGCAGCATCTGCACGGGGGTGGTGACCAGGGCGCCCATCGCGCCCATGAAGGCAAGGGTCACCAGGGCGAGGACGGTGCTGTGGACGGTGAAGTAGAACGCCACGAGCGTCGCACCGAGCAGGAAGAGGCCCCCGTACAACGTCGGGCGCAGGGCCCGGTCGGTGAGCGGACCCGCGATCAGTGTGCCCAGCGTCATTCCGATGCCGTAGAGCGCGAGGACCCAAGTCGTGGAGGAGTCGGAGAGACCGGTCAGGTGGGTCAGGATCGGCACCAGGTAGCTGTAGACGGCGAAGAAGCCGCCGAATCCCACGACGGCGGTGGCCAGGCCCAGGGCGACCTGCCGGTTGCCCATCGCCCGCAGTTCGTGCCGGATGCCGGCCTGGTCGCTGCGGGGCTGGTGGGGGACGAAGGCGGCCAGTGCGGCCAGCGCGACCAGGCCGATGACGGCGACGGCGCAGTAGGCGTATCGCCAGCCGAGATGCTGCCCGAGGGCGGTGCCGGCCGGGACGCCGACGATGTTGGCGACGGTGAGTCCGAGGAACATCCTCGACACGGCCCGCCCGGCTCGTTCGGGGGCGACCAGCCGGGAGGCCACGACGGCGCCCACCCCGAACAGTGCTCCGTGGGGCAGGCCCGCCAGGAACCGTGCGGCGAACAGCAGGCCGAAGTTCGGAGCGAGAGCGGAGGCGACGTTACCGACCACGAACAGTGCGGACAGCAGGACCAGGAGCCGTTTGTGGGCGATGCGCGCGCCGATGCCGGTCAGGACGGGCGCCCCGACGACGACACCGAGCGCGTAGGCGGAGACGAGGTTGCCGGCGTGCGGCACGGACACGCCGACGCCGTCGGCGATCTGGGGCAGCAGTCCCATCGTGGCGAACTCGGTCGTACCGATACCGAACGCGACGAGGGCAAGGGCCAGCAGGGCCAGTGGCATGGAGCGCAAGTACCTTTCACGGGCGGCGGTTTGCGTGCGGATGCGGGTGAAGCGGGCCGGACCGTTACGTGTCCCGTTCGCCCTGTTTCTGTAGCTGTCGCGCCGGCCACCGTTGCCCGATGCGCCCCTAAGGGCAGGAAAAGCCTACAAGCGCTTCAGCCGCGGCACGCACTCACGCATTCCAAGATCGGACGACGAGAATCATGGCCTGCATCACAGTTGGCCCGTCGGCCTGTCACCCGAAGGCGGAGAGGGGGCCGCGACCCCCCTGGGCAGGTCGCTCGCCCGGCCGTGAAGTCAAGGGCTGGACGCGCCCCTGACGAGCAGGAGCATCCCCGCCGGTCGGCAGACCGGTGTTCACGCGGCGGCGTTCCCGCTGTCCCGCTCGATCGGGATCCACAGCTGGGAGTGGGTCTCTTCGCCGATCTCCACCAGTTGCGTCCGCAGGAGCTCCGGACCGGGCCGGCTCGTGTACGGGTTCGAGGGGAACCACTGGGTGAACACGTCCCGCCACAGTTCCTGGAGCGCGCTCGGATAGGGCCCGTCGTTGTCGAAGACCGCCCAGGTCCCGGCCGGCACGTCGAGGGCGTGGAGTTCCTCGATGGCCGTTTCCGGGCTGGTGGCCACGCCGATCCAGTAGTCCGCCTCGGCGCCCTCCTCCCGACTGTCGGTCAGATACACCGCTGCCGACAGGATCCCCTCCGGTTCCCGGCCGGCGAGCTCCTTCATCCGTACGATCGCCTGCTCGTCCAGGCTTTCCAGGTGCGCCGCGGCGGCCGCGTTGACCCCCTCGTGCACCAGCGGGACCCGGGTCTTCCTGCCGACGATCCGAAATGCCTCCTTCTCCACGATCCGGTACCGCATGGTCGTACTCCCTTCGACGACGACGCGGAAGGACATGCGGGGCTGTGCCGTGAGCAGCGCGCCCGTGCGCCGGGCCTCGCCCGGACCGATGCCGTGCACCGACCGGAACGCCCGGGCGAACGCCTCGCCCGAGCCGTAGCCGTACCGCACCGCGACATCGAGCAGCGTGCGTTCACCGGCCAGCACCTCGGCCGCGGCGAGCGTCATCCTCCGGCGCCGCACGTAGACCGGGAGCGGCATCCCGGCGAGGGCGGAGAAGAGCCGCCGGAAGTGGTACTCCGACACCGCGGCGATCCGGGCCGCCTCGGCCACGTCGACCTCCCGGTGGAGGTCGGCCTCCAGGTGGTTCAGCGCCTGATTCAGCCGCTCCAGCACGTGTATCCGTCCCTCTTCCTTGATTCTCCCCCGCAGGAATGCGCACCCGGATGTGGCAGCTCCTGCGGCTGGGTGCCGTGTCGTGACACACATGCCGGTCGAGTGGTCGCCGGGCCCGTGAGACCAGCTGCCGATACGGCCGGTCGGCGGGCCGCCTTCAGGTGTGGAGGTGATTGTGGAGGTGATTCCTTCGCGCCCTGCCCGACAGAAGCCGTGCGGGAATTGTCGGGCGGGCGGCCTCGGCGTTGCCTGAGGCTTGCGCACATGACTGATATTAAGGGGCTGTGCGAGCCGCGGTTCGCCGCAGTCGAGGAGGCCCTCGCAGCTTCGCTCGGCAAGGACGATGTGGGTGCCTCGGTCGCTGTCCACCTCGACGGCGAGCCGGTGGTCGACATCTGGGGCGGGTACGCCGACGCGGACCGCACGGTCGGCTGGGAGCGCGACACCCTCACGGGCGTGAACTCGACGACCAAGAACATGACCGCCTTGTGCGCGCTCGTCCTGGCCGACCAGGGCCTGCTCGATCTGTCTGCGCCGGTCGCCGCCTACTGGCCCGAGTTCGCCGCGGCGGGCAAGGAGCGCCTGCTGGTGCGCCATGTGCTGTCCCATACCGCGGGGCTGCCGGACCTGTCCGGGCTGGCGGCGGTCGAGGACCTCTACGACTGGCAGAGCGTGACGGCAGGGCTGGCCGCGCAGGCCCCCGAATGGGAACCGGGAACCGCCGCCGGGTACCACGCGCTCACCTTCGGGTTCCTGATCGGTGAGATCGTCCGCCGCATCACCGGCCGTAGCCTCGGCGATTTCTTCGCCGAGGAAGTGGCCACACCGTTGGGCGCGGACTTCCACATCGGGCTCTCCGCCGACGACGACCACCGCGTCGCACCGCTCATCCCGCCGCCGTCACTGACCGACGAGTTCGCCGCCGGCGCACCGCTCGGACCGGACGGCACACGTCGGGAGTACACCGGTGTCGCGGTGCGGGTGAGGGATGCCAACTCCGTGGCCTGGCGCCGTGCGCAGATCCCCGCGGTGAACGGCTTCGGCAACGCTCGGTCCGTCGCCCTCGTCCAGTCGGCCCTGGCGAACCGGGGTTCCGCCGGTGGCGTGCGGCTGCTGTCCCCCCAGGGCTGCGAGCCCGCGTGGCAGGAGGTGTTCCGCGGCGAGGACCGGGTGCTGCGGACGCCGATGTCCTGGACCGTGGGCTTCGGAAAGTTCGGCAACACCTTCGGTTGGGGCGGATGGGGCGGCTCGCTGGTCGCGAGCGACCCTGATGCACGTATGACGGTGGCCTACGTGATGAACCAGATGATCGACCGGGAGCAGCAGGAGGACAACCGCGGCATGGAGATCATCATGGCCGCCTACAGCGGACTGCGGTGACAATCCGCGGGAGGTCGACGGCCGTCTTCTGCCGGGCGAACTGTGTGTCGTAGAGGTCGGCATAG
>NZ_JBHXME010000184.1:0-20569 GCF_042721125.1 Streptomyces sp. NPDC058469 | reverse complement strand
AGCCGACGTCCTCTTCGCGATGCTCCGCGACGGCACCTTCTACCAACCACCAACCCCGATCACCCCTTGACCGAAGTCATAGGGGCACCCCCCCGATGGCTGTTCAAGATCTGACGTGACTTCGTGATTCCTGATGAAGCGTTCTCACTGTGCAAGCGACTGCGGAATCTGGGGCCCCACCGCACCCTGACACGCTCCAGGCGCTCAAGAAGGTCGACAAGCATCGGAACCGGTCACGGTGTGGGACCGCGGGAGGGTGTGGTGAATGCCTGTTGCCCAGCTGCGGGCGTAGGTCACGACGTGGAATCCGCCGCTGTGGTAGCCGCTGCTGCGGATCGTCACCTCGGTTTCGGAGAGCTCGACGGTCAGTCTGCGTCGCGCGCCCCACGGGCCCACCAGATAGTGGTTGCCTGCGACGGCGATGTAGCCGTCTGCGTCCGGGACGGCCCGGCCCTGGCACTGGGTGGCGAGCAGCTGCGGGACGGTGGCGGGGGCGCGCATGGCCGCGCGTTCCTCGGTCCAGCGCGTCGGCCCGGAACGCGCTGCTTCGTTGGCTTCTGCCACCCAGGATGTAAGGTCGGCAGCGAAAGTCAGCGGAGCAGCAGGCAGCGGGCTGGCGGAGCTGGACTGGCGCAGGCGGCGGCGGGCGGCTGCGAGGCCGCTCGGCGGACGGCCGCGGTCCTGGACGGCAAGGTCGTCCAGTTCAGCGCGTGCCACGTAGGTATTCCAGGAGATGTCCCACCCTTCGGTCTGGAAGTACCAGGACCAAGGGAAGTCGATACCGCTGGTGTCCCAGCGCAGGGTGTGCGGTACGGCGCCCCATTCCTGCAGCAGACGCCGTTGGCCGATCCACACGTTACGGAAGCGGGCGCTGGGCAGCAGGCAAGCGCTCATGTGCCGGGAGGCGCCGGCGACCATGAGCAGCACGGGGCACCGGCGGGTCTGCCCGTACCCGACGTCGAGCTCTGCTGGGGGCCACCACAGCCCGCACTCCGCCCAGCCCGGGAGGAAATCCCGCAGAACGGTAGACCGGAACCCTTGCTCCTGTTCTGGCCGGGGATCCACCTGCGGCGGCAGAGTCGCCCGCAGACGGGCCACGTGGAAGCGCAGCAGACTGGCCGAGGCCGGCCAGTCGATACGGCGTGCAATCTCGGCCGCACTCACCCCGGGCTCCGCCCGCAGCAGTTGCAGGATGAGCGGTTCGAACGGCTCGGCCACGGAGAGACGTTCGGGACGCTGGTAGCGGGGCGGCTGCTCACAGCGCAGCAGGCGGCGCACCGTATTGGGCGCCATCTGCTGGTGCCGGGCGATCTGTTTGATGGGCATACCCCCGGCACGCAGACGGCGCACCTCCCGCCACGCGTCAGGGGAGAACACGCGGGTCCTCCTCCCGCCCGGTGACCGCCTCGGGCTGGCGGGTCTGTCGCCAGGCGGCGCGGACTTTGCCCAGCGAATGGATCACCGGCACCAGGTCCAACAACAGGGTCTCGGCGCCTTTCAGCACCTTGCGGCCGAAGTAATACACGGCCGCGGTCACGGCTGCCGCAGCCGACACCACAGGCAACACGAAGTTCAGGCTCATACGGCGCCGCCTTCCAGGACGGCCATCCCAGGAGCCGGGTGCTGTGCGGGTCCCACTTCTGCTCTCCCCACGTCGGTCGTTCTGCGCGGGACCCTCACGACGAAGGCCCGCCCTGCCAGCGCGCATGGGTATCCATTTGCGCTGACAAGAGCGGGCCACTCACCTCCAACTACTGTCCCGGCCCCCACTGACAATCGAGCATCCATCTGCCAGGTGAATCTTGAACCCTTTTAGCACCAGCACGGTCGGTGTCTACGAAGGTCAGCTCCCTCATCGCCGGTGGTTCGCCTGTCGGCCAGGCCCGTGACGGATACGCGGCGTCCGTCCACGCACCAAGGCCCTGGAGACCGGGAAAGCCCAGCTCGCGGCACCATTCAGGAGGAACTTACCCTCGTCGATGACGAAGATGGACAGCAGGTGCAGGAGGCCACCGTCCGCTGCCCTGTGCGCCTGCCGTCCACGATCGGCGGCAGTCGTCTCACCTGTCGCAGTCATGGTCTCCCCACGCCAACGCCAGAGAGCCGCCCGCCACTCGACAGGAAACTGGTCTGTGCGATGGCCGCTGTTCAATGCTCTTGAGGATCCTTGACTTTTCTTGACAGTGCAGGATAGTGGATTTACGCTGTTCAAAGCGAGGCGTCGTTTCGACGGATCGAGAGTCGGATGGTTGCTCACATTCAGGATGTGCAGGCTTGGCCGGTGGTGCGTTGGCGTGACATCGTGCACGCCTTCCGTCCCGACCATGCGGCCGGGGAAGCGCAGGTCAAAACCCTGCGCGCGAACGAGGTCCTGGCTGACGGGATCCGCTTCACACGGCGCAACAATCACCGCCTTGCTGGCGTTGGCACCCTCTACAGCAGGCTCAACGTGAGTGCCGCGGTCCTGTACCGCCGCAGAGACAAGGACGCAGCCCGCATGTACTGCGCGGCAGCCAGGAAGATCGAGGAGGAACTCATGACGCTGTTGAAGCACCAGCAGCTTGACGCCTCCGAACTGGAGCCGACGGCTATTCCCTCCCAGAGAGCCTGGCGCGTACTGAGGCCCCTGTGCGAGATCACTGAGAAGTCTCTGGCGTCCTTGCCGAGTGTCCCAGAAGAAGAGTGCATCGCCGGCGTCCTGCAGAGCACCGATGGCCGCAAGGTCCGCTTCGCTGAGGCAGAACCTGACGGGCTGGACCACGAGCTGCCTTACGCAATGATGGAGGCAGCAGGCCTGTCGGTGGGCGATCCCGCACTCCTGTTGAGCGAGTTCACCGGAGCCACGATCATCACCCGCCTGCAGCCTGGACTGCTGGCGGAGGAGCCTGAACAGGAACAGGACGCCGACCTCGCAACGGCCAGCCCTGAGATGGACCCCTTCCACCAGCCGCTGGATGAGAACCTTCAGACAGCGCTCTTCGCCAAGTTCCGTTCGCAGTAACACCGAGGCTGATCCCCCGTAAGATTCAGGAGTGGAAGGCGTCTCCTGGTCACGTGGCACAACGGCAGATGAAGTTGAGCTGCAAAATTTCAATTGCTGCCCCGGGTGCCGGACCGAAGTTGTCCGGCATCCGAACGACCCTTGCGGAGACATGACGGGGGCCCATGAGGTCCAGACATACTTCCAAGACAGAGCCATCGCGGCGGCTGTCGAGAGAGCCCTCCCCGATGACCAGCGCCTGCTCCTTCTACGCGATAGAGAGCTCCTGGTAGGAGCAGCGGCCCACTTCTCCGAACAGGGGCCCAGTGATCGTTCGGGCGGATCCTTTCAACGCCGGCTGGCCGCTTACGCCACTGCTCTGCACGTCCAGGGAGGGAAGCTGTCCACCGGCGAATACGCGTCGAAAGCCCTCCTCAGAGCAGTGGTCAGCGACATCACTAGCCGTCACAGCCCCCGAGACCTCGTTATCCTCACAGCGCTCGTGCTTCCTATGAACAAGCCTTCGCGCAAGTGCCTGGAACGATACGGCTGGGCTGTGGCAGGACAGCAGAAGGCCTACCTGGTGTACGCCAACTCGCTACAAGTGGCGCAAAACGCGCTAGGCGTGGATCCCAGCCCTGACATCGACGCGTTCCACGAGCCCGGAACCTAACGAACTCGTACATGGTTGGCGGTGAGGCGTCGAGGACTTTGGCGGGGTCCGGGGTTCACATCTGCTGAGCCGATGTCAGATCCGCGGTCTGCTGATGGGACAGCAGGCCGGCGATGGCTTGCACCGTGTCGCTCATACGCTCGCGGCGGCCGAGGTGGCGGGCCAGCGCCCGCCAGTTCTTGAGATGCGCGATGCCGTGCTCGACCCGGATGCGGCGTGAGGAATGCTCCTTGCGCTGGCGCTCGTACATCTCCTCGTACCAGTCCGGGACGTTCTTCTTGTACTTGCGGTGCGGTGGTGTCACTACACGTCCGCCGGTCTGCACGCCGAGCCCCTGGTAGCCGGCATCGGCGAGGACCTCGGCCGCGGGCCTACCGGCCAGGAGCCCGACCAACCCCAACTGGCGTGCGTGGGTGATGTCCGCGCAGCTCCCGGGCTTGACCGGGCTGCACCACAACACGTGTCCTTCACCGTCCGTAACCACCATGGACTTGACGGCGTTCTGCTTGCTCTTCCCGGAGATGAACTTGTCCCGGTCCTTGCGCCCTTGGGTCGGCCGCCGGACCCCGATCTCGGTGCCGTCGATGATGCCGGTCTTTCCGGTCCCGCTGAGATGGTCGATGACTTCGGCCAGAGTCCGTAGCCGTACGTCGGGGCTGATGGTGCACCCTCGCTCGGCGAGCAGGGGCCGCACCTCGTTGATGGCCCGGGTGATGGTCGAGCGGTCCACGCCAAACCAGCAGGCCAGCACGTCGTGGGTGGTTCTGTGACGGAGATGGACGAGAGTGGCCAGCAGTCGGTCGACGAACACCAGCCGGTGCTTCGCGCCGGCGCCCATGGCCCGCTTCCGCTGCCGGGAGGCAAGCCTGGTCTGGTGGCGTTGATGCCACAACGGGCCGACTTCGGCGACGAGTTCAGCGATCACAGCGGCCGTCAGGCCCGTGATCCGCCGGTTGCTGATGACCAGTGCACGAGTCGAGTTCCCCACCACGCAACCATGATCAACGATCAAGAGCTCGACGTCTCACCGCCAACCATGCACGAGCTCGTTTGACCTGCTGGGAAGTTCATGGTTGTCGGGGCACACCACAGGTACGAGCAGTGTGGGTGGCGGCGGTTCACGGTGCGGCCGGCGGTCCGTCGATGTGCGAAAAAACGGTTCGGAATACGGCGACCGTGATCCCCTCCACGGCGAGGGGAGGGTGAGCGTACGTGTCCCAGGTCTCAGAGAACCCCGCATGCCGAGAGAGTGCCTGCACCGTTTTCGGATCGTGCTTGCCGGAGGCGCCGAGGGTGGTCGTGTAGAAGTGCTTGAGGTCATGGAATCGGGTGCGTTCCGGAAGCCCGGCCATTCTCACGGCCTTTCGCCACTTCTCATGGAAATCGCTGTCGAGGACGGGCCTGCCGAACCTGTTCGTGACGAGCAGGTCTTCGTCCGGCGGTTCGATGTAGCCGCGGGCCCGGCGGCGGCGTTCGGAGTGCGGTGTAACGGGCGGCGGCTCGGAGTGCAGCGCTGTGTGCTGGGCCAGCCGCTGGATCAGGAAGTGATCCACGGGCAGGGTTGCGTAGCTGGCTTTGGTCTTGAGGCGTACGGCCTTGCCCTGCTGACGTTGTTCTGCGACACGAAGCAGGTTGTGGTCCCAGACGACTTGGCTTCGCTTCAGTCCGAAAGCCTCCCCCTGGCGTAGCCCGGCGCATGCTCCCAGCCAGATCAAAGCCTCATAGCGTGGTGCCACCTTCCGCATCGCTGCGGCGACCGCAGCGACTTGTGAGGGCGACAGTGGGACCGTGACGCGCGGTGTGACGTCCGGGAGTTCGATGCGCGCCACGATGTTGGGCGGGAGCGGGACGTCCTCGTCGAGCATGTAGTGCACGAGGATGCGCCAGGTCTTGAAGATCTGGTGGACCGTGTGGGCGGAGTCGAGACCAGGTTTGCCGATCAGGTGATCGACGAAGGTCATAGAGTCCCGGCGGCGGAGGGTGCCCGCGAGACGGTCGCCGGCGAACGGAAGGATGTGGTTGCGGAGGTGGCTCTCGTAGGTGTTTGTGGTACGGGAATTCCTGTTTTTGCTGCGTTTCCTTCTGATCATTTCCATGGCAAGGAACGCAACTCTTACATTGCCGGCATCATTCCTTTCCGGTGTCGGCTCCTTAAATTCTGAACATGCTGCGTCCAGGCGCTTGCGGGCTTCCTCCCAAGTAATCAGGCAAACTCGTCTCTCCTTTCCGGCGGCGTCGGTGTAGCGCGCCTGCCAGCGCCGCCCCCGCCCGTGATCGGCGGACGGGTACAGAGGGTGTTTCGGGGTGCCGCAGCGGCACGGCGTGTCACCGCGTTCCGGTTTCGGATAGGTCTTGTGCCAGCGATCGAACGGCTCCGTTGGCCTGCTCATATGTCCCACCCAATGATCTGGCTGAGTGCTGTGTCGTCTGCCGGCAGCCGACTCCTGAAGCTGGCTCGGCTCGAAGGTGCGAAGGGGCTGAGGACTCATCAGGGCGACGGTCGCGTCGGCGCGACGAACCTCAGCTGGCCGTCGCGTGCATCGGTCTGTTGCTGTCGGCCGAGGCAATGCTTTCCGCTACACCCGGTAGTTATGCACAGCTGTTCATGGTGCGCGCAAAAGTGTGACGGTCAAGTCGCTGTGTGCCTGAAAGTCACTCACTGCCTGATCCCCGGCTTCTGTCCATCGGCATGCAAATCCGACGCCTCAGGGAGGAGCAGGGATACAGCCTGGAGGAGCTGGCTGAACGCAGCGGACTGAGTTTTCGTGGACTCATTTATATCGAGCACGGGCAACGCAACCCGAGCGTGCTGACTCTTCTCCGCATTGCGTCAGGGCTCAATGTCCTTCCAGGAAAGCTGCTTGAAGGCCTCTCGGCGCAGATGCTCGACGACCTCGTGTCCGATGGGTGACGGTCTTGTGTACGGAGCCGGCGCCGACCTGTTGGCGAGTGGCTGCTGACGCACTCAGGTTTCAGGCAGGTGGGTGATCCTGATTCTGCGTAGCTCCGCTGTGCGGCCGACGTTCGCATCCCTGGGCGATTCACAGTCCGGCTCCCAGGACTCAAGGAATTTGCGGTTCGCACTGGCGCTGTTTGAACCTGGCTGTGCAGGCCCTCGGGAAGACAGGCCGGCTGTTTGGGCAGCGGCTCGTGCCAAGCATCGCGGCACGGATCGCCTCGGCCTGACCGCTGTCGGTCGTCGATGCGGGTACCGGGCGCGGCATTCGCGAGGAACCGCTACTACCCACGAGGCTTGCTGAACGTGGACGTCTCTCGCAAGGTAACGGCTGCACCTTGGAGGTCCGCCAAACGTGCGGCAAGCGTCGCTTCCGCAAGGCGAGGTGGCAGTGCGGCACTGAACTTGAGGCCGTTCAACGCGCGGGAGTCCACCGAGGGTAGACACAGCTGATCGGCGGCCTCGGAAGTGGCCTTCTTCCATTCCGAGGGCGTCACGTCCTCGCGGAGCCGGATGCAGGAGTCGGTGGGCCGCTGGAGCGGATCGGCGACCGTGGTGAGCGTGGCGGCGAGGGTGGCGTTCGCCCGGTAGCCGGCCCAGGTCCACCAGCGCACATTGGTGTCATGCCCGCCTCGCACGATCACTGTTCCGTCGGGGTGGACCAGTTCCGCGCTGTCCTCACGGGCCTGGGCGAGCGCAGCCTTCGCGCGTCGGGTAACGGAAACCGGTGGATCGGCGCCGAGCAGTACCTCCCGTGCAGCGCGGGTCAGCTCGTACGAGGCGCTTCGGCCCGAGCCCGCTCCACCCCACCGCGCCTTGCCGCCGCTCTCGACCGGTTCGACGAAACATCGACGGTGGGACCAATCGATGTAGGTCACCTGCCAGCTCCGCCCGGCGAGGAGCAGGCGCCTTGGGCCCGGCACCTCTTCGGTGAGCAATGCGGGATTGGTCGTGCCGATTTCGGTACGGCCCGACAGGACCGCGAATTCCGGGGGAGCGGTGAAGACCGCGGTGAGATCCATGAAGTGCCGGTAGCCGAAGCGGCGTTCGGCCTCGGGACCGATGAACAACATGCCTCCGTCCCGGTCCAGGTACCCCTCGTCGAGCAGGTGACGAACGATGGGCTCGGCTGAGGGACCGAAGGGGCCGAGCCCGCCCCACCATTCCTGCCAGAGCCGGTCTCCCACGCGGTGTTCCTGCAGGCAGAGGGCCAGTACTTGCTGGGCGACGATGTGCCGGGGTTCAGGCGGGGCTACGACAGGTTCCACCCAGCCGCGCGACCACAGCAGGAGCAGGGCTGCCGCACTGAGCAGGCCGTCCTCGTCGACGGTGAGGAAGAGGCAGTTGCGGGTGGAGCCGGGCCGTCGGCCGGTGCGGCCGAGGCGCTGGAGGAAGGAGGCCACGGTGCCGGGCGCGTCGATCTGGATGACACGGTCCAAGTCGCCTACGTCGATGCCGAGTTCCAGTGTGCTGGTTGAGACGATCACGCAGTCCCGTGCGTCGGCGAATGCCTCTTCCGCCCGCCGCCGCTCATCCACCGACAATGAGGCGTGTGACAAGAACGTGGTCACACCCTTCGCCCGCAGGCCTTCGCCGAGTTTCTCGACCTGGCGGCGCGATTCGCAGAACACCAGTCGTTTTTCGCCGCGGTGCAGGGCGGCGATTACTGTGACTGCGTTCTCCAGCGACCCCACATAGTCGAGTTGGACGTCGCCGGGTGGCGGCAGTACGGGTTTTTCCTCGCGCAGATGCGGGGCGACGACTTGCGCCGTGCGCTGTCCGCTTCCCGAGCCTTGCAGCCAGGTGAGCAGTTGCTCCGGGTTGCCCACCGTCGCGGAGAGCCCGATCCGCTGCACCGGACGCCCGACAACCCGCTCCAGCCGTTCGAGCACGGCCAGCAGGTGCCAGCCCGGGTCGTCCCCTGCGAAGGCATGCACCTCGTCCACCACGATCGCCCTCAGCCCGGAGAAGAAGGCCCGATGGTCGACGTTCGTGCTGACCAGCATCGCTTCCAGAGACTCGGGTGTTGTCAGCAGTACGTCCGGGCGGTCGCGCAGGATTTTCTTACGACGTGGCTGTGAGACATCTCCGTGCCACAAGGCAGCGGTCCGTCCCAGCCAGGAGGTGTACGTCTCCAGACGTGGCAGAAGATTGTTCAGCAGCGCTTTGAGAGGACAGACGTACAGGACGGACGTTCCTGTCCAGTTCTCCGCCGCCATCTTCGACAACAGAGGAAACGACGCGGCCTCGGTCTTTCCGCCTGCGGTCGGAGCGAGGAGTACAGCATCCGAGCCGTCCAGCAGCGGTTCGATCGACTCTTCCTGAAGCGGGCGAAGCCCGGGCCATTCCAGGGTGTTGACGATGTGGTGGACCAGCCCGGGGTGCAATCGATCCAACGGCTCGGGGGCGCCCGTCACGGCAGCTCCAGCTCGATCTCGTCGGCGCTGTCCGCCGCCGCGTTGCGCTCGACCTCGCTCAGCTCGTCGGCGTTCAACGTCAGCGCGTAGTGCTTACGCGGGTCGAAATCCTCGAACTCGTCCACCCGGTCCAGTACGTCTGCGACGAGCTTGCGCAGGAACAGACGCGGCGCGATCCCGGCCCGCCCGCCGAGCCTTCCCGTCATCGCGGTGGCCAGCTCTGCCACGTACCCATCGTCGACGAGCGAGGCGACACGCTCAGGATTCCGGGCCGCTCCTGCATACAAGTCTCTTACAGAACGCCCGAGTTCACCCAGTCGTTGGAGGTCGAAACCGGTCAGGCGCAGCTGCACTGCACGCGGCGAGTCGAAGCGCGGGTCGGTGGAGAAGTCAGTGGCCAGTCGCTGGGCGAGCGGGGGCAACCGCTGAACACCCTGCTGCCCGTCGTAGAAGGCAGGGGTGCCGGTGATCACCAGGAAGAGACCGGGGAAGCGGCCTGCGTCGATCTCGTCGAGTAGCTGCCGCAGGGCGTTCAGCCCCTTCTCCCGTACATCTCCCCGCACCCGCTGCAGGGTCTCGATCTCGTCGAGGACCACCAGAAGTCCGGGATGCCCGCAGTCCTTCAGCACGGTGAGCAGCCCCTGGAGGAAGCCGAGCGCCGCGAAGTGGTCGAGGTCTCCGCGCACGCCGGCTGTGCGCCGCGCGGAAGCGGCGACCGACTTCTGGCCGCCGAGCCAGGCGATGACAGCCTCCGCGGTCGCCGCGTCTCCGTCCAAGGTGGCCTTGCGGTAGCCGCGCAGTGCGGCGGAGAAGGCGGGGGTGGTCTGGGCGACGGCACGCAGCCGCTCTTCCGTCAGGGCTTCGACGGCCGCCTCCAACGCCGCGCTGTCTTCGGCGAGTTCGGGCTGTGCCTCATTCACCTCCTCCTCAAGGGTGTAGAACCATCCGTCGATCACCGAGCGCAGGGCGCTGGCAGGTTCTGTCGCGGTGGTCAGCCGTTCGGTGAGCCGCCGGTAGACCGTCTCCAGCTTGTGAAGGGGCGTCTCCGTCTCCGAGATCTGGATCTCGGCGGCGGCGAGCCCCGCCCGCTTCGCCCGTTCGGCGAGCCAGCGGGCGAAGAAAGTCTTGCCGGACCCGTACTCGCCGCGGATTGCGTGGAATGCCGCGCCGCCTGTCGTGATCGTGGCGATCCGCTCGTCCAGCGCGGGCCTGAAGCGTTCCAGGCCGACTGCGAACAGATCGAGGCCGGACTGGGGTACGGTCCCGCGTCGCAACGCGTCAATGACCTCGCGTCGGCGGGCCGCGCTCACGGGTGCGGCGCTCATGCGCTCCCCTTGGGCAGTTCGAATTGCTCGCGCAATGTGTCGCGGTTGAGCCGGACCCGGGTCCGGGAGTCGATCAGGCTGACGACCTCGTAGCCTTCGACGTTCAGCAGCCGGGTCAGCACGGTGACGAAGCCCTCGGGGCGCGTGTGCGTGCGGCCGCCCGAAGCGACAGCGGCCGCGGCGACCGCCGCGAGCGAGAGCGTGCCACCCGAAGCTTCGAGTGCGTCGATGACGGCGGCCACCACCTTGCGGTCAGGGGTTTTGCGGACGAACTTGCCCTGCTGCTCGTAGATCTTGGTGTCGACGATCTGGCGGCCGAGCGTGTGCGGAGCCGGCACGGCGGGCGCTGCCTTGGCCACGGGAACCGGGACCGCGTCGTCGGTGAAGAGCTCACCCTCCTGCGGCCGGGCCTTCGGCTTGGCTGACGGCGTTTTCCTCACAGGCTTGGAGGACGGTGCGGGAGCGGGAGCTGTCACCGGCGCCAGTGCGGTATTCGCCTCCCACCACGACGGTTGCACGGACTCACGCGGCAACTCGGCCCACCCCACGGGCGCGAGGTCGGCAGACGGCGCCAGCACCAGCACCGGCACCGTCATCTCGGCGAGCGCCGCACCGCCGTAGTACCCGGCTCTGCGCGGGGTATAGCAGATCTCCTCCGACCAGGGCACGGTGACGCGGCCGCCGTTCCCCAGCACCCGCGGTCCGTCCAGCACGACCTCGCCTTCACTGACCGTCGTCCCGGTACGCCAGCGGGCCGACTCAACACCCTCAGCATCCACCGGTCCCACCTCGGACCCTTGCCGGTCCAGCACATGGCCGTGATCGGACACCAGCACCACAGGACGCCCTTGCCCACGCGCGGAGTTGAGTAGCTCGGGGAGGTACTTAACACGGTTCACAGCCCAGTCCGCGAGTGAACTCCGTTGGCCGTGGTCGAGGCTCTCTTCGACGGCGTCCAGAACGACACCCACCACGGCGTCCGAGGCGATCGCCGCGACCAGCCGCGGATCGAGCAGGTGCCCCGCAGGCCCGGGAATCTCGTTTTTGTGGAAGAGGGCTGCAGCATGCCCGTTCTCCTGCCAGAAAGCGGCGAATCCTGCCTTCTCCACGCTCTGCCCGCCCGACACCGGACGCCCACACAAGAGTGTGGCCCTGCTCAGCAACGTCACCGACGGAATCGTCGCGACCGCGGCCGCCCGCCGCCCCCCGCCGGACAGTTCGCGCCACCGCCCCACACCTGTCAGCTCTTCGCCGAGCTGAGCCGCGACCGCGCTACTCATCCCATCCAGGACGAGCACCAGCGGCGGCCGCTCGGCTGCCAGCGGCAAGGCGACCGTCCGCAGTACGTCCTCGATGAGCAGCACTCCACCGGGCTGCGCAGCACTTGCGTGCTGTGCCCACGGCCCGAGCTCGGCCGCGAAGGCTTCGTCGAGCACAGCTCGCCGCCGTCGCGCCGCGTCGTGCACGGTGCGGTACGCCTCGACCAGAGCGGCCTCGGCCTCGGCGTCGCCCACCCACAGCTGGGCCAGCGCCCGGTCCACCCACCCCCAGTCGGCGACGTGTGTGTGCACGGCCTGGTCGACCGAGGACACCACCCGCTCCCGCCCGTCCAGCCAGTGCCTCAGCCGTACCGCCATGCGCGCCAGCTCGACCCGCTTCGGATAGAAGACGGCGGCGAGATGATGCTCCTGAACGTGATCCCAGGCTGCCTGTGCCTCCTCCGGTCCCTCAGTAAGCGCCTCGGCCAGCCGATGCAGTCGTGCCTGGAAGCCGGAGGGAAGAAACGGGTTGTCGGCGAGCGCAGATGTCAGATGGGCGCTGCCCGCTAGCTCGTCGGCTTGGAGCAGTACGTCGAGCACCCGCTGCTGGGCATCGACGCTCTGCGGCCCACGTCCCGCCGCCTCACCGATCCAGCGGGTCAGCGTGCCTTCCACCGCCCGTGCGTAGGCGCGCAGTTCGGAGGGCCGGGAACCGACCATGCCGAAGACCGTACCCAGTGCGACGGCCGCGTCGGCCGACGCGGATTTTCCGGTCATGAGGGACGCCAGTACACCGAGCGCGGTTGCCTCGGTTCCTCGGCCGCGGAGCGCGAGCCGCAGCAATACAGGGGCGGCCTCGCCCGCGCTCTGTGCCAGCCAGTCGGTGATGCCCTGCTGTTCGGCTTCGGGCAGCGCGGCAAAGCGCTCCGGGCCGCCGGGCGTACGGGACCAGGTGAGCAGCGCATCGACGTCCACCGATGCCCCACCCTCGAAGACGCCCTCAAGCCCGAGCCGCACCCCGACGAGGGCTCGCATCGCCGCGTCCAGGGTGAGCACGGCCCCGTGCTGCGGCCAGCCGCCCACCGGTTCGGCGACGATCAGCGCGCCGGGCAGCCACAACCACGGGTCCCGTCGCATCCGCGGGTCAAGGTCTGCGGCGCCGAAGAGCTGCTTGACGATGTCGGCCTCGTCGACGGCGATGATCTGCGAACGCACCATCTCGCCCAGCAGATCGAGGCCGATCCGGTCACCGTGCACATCAGTGGTGACCACCAGCAGGTCCGCGCCCCCGGTGGCCAGATGAGACTGCCAGGCATCAGTGAGGCCAAGCACCGAAGTGGTGTGCGTGACCCGAACCCTGCGCCGTTCGCCGTCGCCAATCGGCACGGTGAACTCCGTGGGCCCGTCGGACGCGTACTTCCCGTGGACCAGCACAAGCCGCCGGCCTTTCGTGTGGGCAAGACGCGTGGTGAGTAGCCCAGTAACGACCCGCTGGTCGAGTTCGGGCACTGTGGCCCCCATCAGTCCTCGCCGCCCGGCACGCTCGCGCCGTCGCCCTGAGTCGCGTGCAGCACCTGCCAGTTGATCTCGATCTCGACGCCCGGGTGCGCGGCCGCATAGTCCCGGATCTCGCCCTGTACGTCGGCCAGGGCCCTGCTGAGTGCGGCTTCCAGGACACTTTCGCTGTCCGTGGCCTTCACTCGCCGAGACCGCCGGGTGGCTGTCGGCGTAGCCGGCGTGGACGGCAATGGCGACTGACCGTGCGTGGTCGGCCTGTCGTCCTCAGCCCGGGCAGGGGGGACGATCGCCTCCGACTCGACAGGCGGGGGCGGCGGCGGGGGCGCGACGGGCGCCACGGGTGTCACCGTACTGAGCCGCGCTGCCTCGTTGATCAGAGCCACGGCCTGGCCGCGCGCGCTGCTCAGTACCGGGGCCAGATCCGTGTCGAACTCGTCGGCCCCTGCCGCGTCCGCGATCTCGGCGAGCAGCAGCCCGGACCGGTCGGCCAGACCGTCCCCGCGCCCGGTGTACTTGCGTACGCTGTCGATGAGATCCCAGTCGGTACGCTCCAGCGCCTCCAATACCCGCTGTGCCGAGGACATCGTCTTGGCCAGCACCACATCGGTGCTCAGATATGTCGCAGCCGCCAGATCCCGCGCGAGCGGTGTCGCCTCTAGGTTCTGTTTGATCCGCGCCAGCAGATCGGCAGCGTCCCGCACCGACTGCTCGCGGGCGCTCAGCGCCTCCCCGTTGATGCCGAGGGCACTTCGGTACCGGGTCAGTGCGCGCCGCAGCCCATTGACAGCAGCTTCGCGCTCTTCGGCCTTCGCACGAACATCCGCCGCGAGCGCGTTGACATTCCTGGTGAACAGCACCTGCGGCACGCTCGTGCCGAACAGTGCGGCGGCCCGCGTGTGCGCCGCTGTGAACTCGTCCTCGCTGGGCCGCTCCTGCGCCCGCAGTGCCCAGCCGGGACCGAACTGGTCGAGCACAGGGGCTTGTTCGGCCTTGCCACGGTAGATCCAGGAGCGGTCGGACAGCAGCGCGTACGTCGCGATCACCAGGTTCGAGACCAGCTTGTCAAGGCCCGTCCAGCCGAGCTCGGCGATCCAGGTGCGGATGTCCTCGACCGGAAAGTCGCCCTTCGCGCCGTGCTTGGCCGCCTGCTGGTCGATGTGACGGCGCCAGTCCGTGGAGACGTTCAGCGGCCCGTCGTGCACCTCACCCAACTCCAAGGGATGTACGATCCGCGCCACATCCGTCAGTTCGCGGCCGTCGACGACGACCCGGCGCGAGCCGTCGTCCATAGCCTTCGCGATCCACCCGTACGCCATCTTGAACTTCGCGGGAGTGACCGGTTTGCGGCTCTCCTGGCGGTCGAAGTTCGGATGTTTGGGATACATCGCGTCCAGCAGGCCATCGGCGAGCTTCAGCAGGTTGTACTTGAAGACGCCGCCGCCCTGGAGCTGCGGAGTGTGTCCGGCATACAGCGAGTGGACGTGTTTGCCCTCGGTGACCTGGGCCCCGAGGTCGGTCTCGTTGGCCTTGGCGATCCCGTACGCCTGGTGCAGCACCTGACCCAGTTGCGAGACGAGGGTCTCGCGCTGCGCCTCCAACTGATGCTTGACACGTACCTGGTCGTCTGAGGACAGATGGGTCGCGAAGTCCTTCAACCGGTCGCGCTCCAGCAGGTAGTTGATCTTCAGGAGCCGGCCGAGCTGGGTCCCCCGCTGAGCGGAGAGGAAGGACGGCAGCCATACAACGGTCGCCGTATCCGGCTTCTCCCGCTGCAACCGGAAGACCCGGTTTTCGTCCGCGCTGGGCAGGCCCTTGTCGTTCTCGTCGAAGGGATAGTCGATGACGAAACGGATCCGGTCCGGCGCGGACGGCTCGAACTGTGTGTCGGGGAGGATCTGCGTATCGCGCACGTTCTCGAAGACGAACTCGGCCGTCCGCCTGGTGCCGTGCCAGACGACCTCGCGGTCGGCGACGAGGGTGCCGTTGTCGGCAATCACCAGCTCCCGCCACAGCCACTCCTGCACCCACCGCTTGCGTGCGCCGAGAGTGTCCTTCTCGCCGACACTGTCCAGGATCGGTTCCACATCCAGGTCGGACAGATGCAGCGTGAACACTGGGTCCACGTCGTTGCCGTCACTGCGCAGCTCGCCGGGGAACTGCGCCTGGAGCTCCTGCATCCGCTTGACCACGATCCGGTCCTCCTGCCCGGTGCGGGAGCGGATCGATCCGTGGTTGAGTGCGGAAAGGCGCGGCCCGGTCAGCCGGGCGAGGGCAGGCACTTCGGGGGCGAGATAGGCGAGCAGCATCGTCTTGACGAACCGGTCGTCGGCCTTGAACTTGGTGTCGTCCGGGGAGCCGTACTTCTGCAGCAGATGCTCCTTTACCTTGCCGTGGAAGCGAGTTGCCGCCTCCGCCTCGCTGCGCAGCCGGTCCGTGAACGCCTCGCCCATCCCCTCGGCCAGTACGTCCCACAGGTCGCCCAGCGGGATCAGCTCGCCGACCTTCATGTCTTCGCGCCGCTTGTAGAGCATCTGCTGGAGCAGCTTGAGGCCGGTGCGCTCGCGCTGGAGAGCGCCGGAGAGCGCGACCAGGACGTTGAGGAGTACGGGCGAGACCGGGTAGAGCGCCTTGAAGTCGGCCCAGTCGGCATGGGTGGCGCCGTTGGCGTCTAGGAGCACATCGCGTACTGACTGGTTGGATGTCTCGACCCGGGCGAAGGCCGCTTCAAGTACGGCCCTGGCGGCATCGTCCTTCGGCTTGAGGACCCGCTCCTTGATGATCTCCGGGAGGTTGCGGTCCTCCAGGCTGATTGGATCGATACGGCCCGCAAGGTATTTGACCTGCTGCTCCAGGTTCTTGGCCTCCGCGCCAACTGCGTCTGAGCCGATCAGCTCGGACAGGTCGCGCTGGCGGGATATGAAGGAGACGACTGGCAGCGCGCGACCACCCGTACCGGACTCGATCAGCTTGACCAGTTTGTTGACCTCGTCATTGACGAAGGTCCGCTCGCGCAGATGCGCCTGGAGCCAGAGGATCAGCTCGTCGAGGAAGAGGATCAGCCCGTCGTAGCCAAGGGACTTGGCGTGCCGGCTGATGATGTCTAGGCCGTTCTCGAGGGGCAGGAAGGCGTTCTTCGCGCCGAGCGCGCCACGGGAGTACGAGGAGTACGGGCCGGAGAGCAGTGCGGACGCCAGCCAGTCGCGGACCTGCTCGCCAGGGGCGGATGTTAAGGCCAGGTCGAGGAGGGCCGGGGTCCAGACCTTCGGGGCCTCCTTGACGTCGAGGTCCTCTAGGTCGCTTTCGTCGTCGGCGGCTTGTGGTGGGGCGGTATTCGTGTCCTCCGGCAGCGCGGGGTTACCGAGCCAGCGTACGAACTGCGCGTCGTCCGCGAAGAACTCCCGTTGGCGGCGGGCGTCGTCGAACATCGCGTCCGCCCGGTAGACCGGCGGTACAGCTGAGTCCGGGTGCAGCCGCCGAACCGTGCCGACATAGCCGCCGAGGATCGCTGAGTCGAGGTCCGTCGCGCCGACCAGGTGGAACGGCACCATCAGGAACTTCCGGTCCCGCAGCCATGCGTCGTGGTCCGCGATGATCGGCTGGAGTGTGGCCTTGGCACGGGCGGCCGGGTCGTTGGAGAGGATGGCGTGCAACACGGTCATGAAGTGGCTCTTGCCGGAGCCGAACGAGCCGTGAAGATACGCGGCGTTGGACGACCCCGCACGCACGGACGCCTCAACGATCTTCAGCGCCCGACGGAGGGACTGTTCCAGCTGCGGGGTGACCACATACTCGCGCACTCGCTCGGCGGTCTGATCGAAGCCGCCGGACAGCTCGACCTTGAATGACCCGGCGAGCACGGACTCAGGCAGGTCCAGCACGTCCCGGAGGTAGAGGTCGCTGCCACTGTTACTCATCGTCTTCCGTCGCCTTCTTCATGGCCGTCGTTGCCGTTTTCTTCGTCTTGCGTGCACGGGTCGCATTCGCTGGATGCCAGTCGGTGAGTGCGGCTGGGGTGAGCTGTTCGCGTGCCAACTCCCCGTCCAGGAAGCTCTGGAACTCCTCCGCGGCCGATTCCTCGCCCCACTCCTCGTCCACCTCACCGAACCACTGCCGCAGCCACGGCATCAGTTCCGCGATCCCGGCGAGCAGCGGTACAAGCCGCTCGGTGGGCCAGTCCTGCTGTTTGCGGCGCTGGGTGACGATGTTCAACAGGGCGGTGGCCTGGTCGCGTTGGTCCCAGCCGGCCCAGCCGAGGAGGAGGGTCGGGTCGGAGTTCGGGCTCGCGTTGGGGTAGGACACGAAGCGCTCTTTGGGGACGTCCAGTTTTCCGCGGTTCGACCAGTAGGACTGCTTGGCGAAGTCCGTGGAGGTGTACTTGGGGGGTACGGCGATGTCGAGGTGTTCGCCGGTGCGGTCCTCCTTGCGCTGCTTGTCCCAGACGTCCTCCCACTGCGAGCGCTTGCGAAGGCCGGTGTCCTTGTAGCGGTACGCGGCGAGATAGGGCACGTGCTCCACGTCGACCACATCTTGGAGGACTTGGGCGAGGGAGAGGTTCGGCTTGCCAAGATGGGCGGCGTAAAGCGAAGCAGTGTTGCGGATCGTGTCCGCGTACGGGAGCCTTTCGAGTTCGTCTGCGAGCTGACCGATGGTGAGGGTGCGGGGTTGCTCGAAGTCATTGAGGATGTGGAACCAGAGGGACTTGTCCTCGCACCGGTCAAGTAGCCAGGTCCGCAGAGCGGCCTTCTCCTGCTTTTCCCAGGGGTCGGTGGCCCAGCGGCGCTTGCACTCGGGACGCTCGATGCGCGCGATGTCGTGGCGGGCGGAGATGGTGTCGATGCGGGCCTGCACGATATCCCGGTACCAGTCCGGCCAGTGGGCTGGGATCTCGGTGATGGGGGTGGAGCCGTGCCGCCCGAACCACACAGTCTCAGCCTCGCCAGCTGCTTGCTTCCGAGCCAATACGATCTCGAATGCCCGCTCTCCGAGGCTCACCTGGGGAATGGTGCTGAGCGAGGAGGCTGTAAGTCGGGCTATCTCATCGTCAGCGAGGAGTCCGTAGGAGTGATACACCACCCAGTCGAGCTCCTCCTGGAGGGCGACCATGCGCTGGCGGGTGCGGGTCCAGGTGTCCCGGGCGGCATCGAGGCGGATGGGCGTGGGCGGCTCGTCCGCGGCGCATATGGCCGAGGGCTCGTGAATGGCGACGTCTTGAGCGAGAGAGTTGAGGATGCGGCCGAGGGACAGGGGAAGCCGGTCGGGCAGGGGGAAATCCTGAAGTTTAGCCCCGGCGAATTCGTAGAAGCGTTCCCATTCATCGTGCATGAAGCCACCGGTGCCGGACTGGCTACCCTTGTCGTGGCAGACGTGCTTGAGCCAGAAGCATGCTGCCGACGAATTGAGTACTCCCGACAGTGCCAAGTACTCGTCCTCGCTCGCACTATCCGGCAGTTTGATCACCGGCGCGGAACGATTAAATAAGCGCGACTGGGTGTCGAGAGTGAAGTGATTATGCGTGGCAACGAAGGCGAAAGATATTCCCTTCGGGGTCGTGAGCTTGCTCGAATAGTTCTCGAGATGGCAATACCAAGGGTAACCGTTCTCGATTATAGTTTTGCCGAAGATGACGCGCTTCGATAATTGAGTTCGGAAGGGCCATAAACTGTGTTTGATGAGATGGTGGTCCGAATTGATGGTCTGTCGGTTTTCTGGGCCTGAATAAGGGTTACGAACTGCGACCGAATCTGTGAATCTGAAATCTCGAACGACGTCACCCGTGATCAGCGTTCGAATTGCCGAATGATCCCTGAGGCGTCGTGCGGTATTTACGTCCGGGAGGAAAAAAGCATCATCGGCGCCAGTTGCTGTGGTTCGCCCGATGCTGGTTGCCCTGGATCCCAGCTTCTGCCGTCCTGATGCGATCTCCTCGGCGATTTTCCCAGCCACGCCACCGCTTAGGGACCATGGATACTCTGCGAGCTGATTACGTGCAGAATCGACTGACGAGACCCATTCGCTCTCGCTGCCAGGTTGATCGATCTGCTGATAAATGGCGGACCAGACGAGACCGCTTGATGCGTCATCCGGTTGCGAGGGTTCGCCGCGTATTCCCATGACAGTACGGACTAAATCTTCTTGGTAGGCCGTGCGATTTCGCCCAACCAAGATAACCGTTGGCGTCCCGTGCCCCGGAATGTAGGCGCCGGAAGTGTCGATGACATGTGTCAAGTCAACTTTTTGATGGAACCAGTCGATCAGTTTTCTTCCGAACTCGCGTTTCATGAAGGAGTTTGCCGTGATCTGGCCCGTAAATCCTGCCGCGCGCTCTGACCCACTGGTGCGCACCGCTAGCTCGAAGATCCGCTGCGCGAACGGTATCGACAACGCGTACGTTCCTGCGCACGTGTCGTACCGTTCCCTGTAGGCCAGGTTTTCCTGCTTATCCTTTACTGTGATGTAAGGCGGGTTGCCGACCACAACGTGGTACGAACCTCTCCCGAGTAGGTCGCAACTCTTCGTGAAGTCGTATATGTCTTCGGTGGTGTAGAAGAACTGCTCATGATCGGAATACAGCCCCTGGCGGACCCCTGGGGCTCCGCGCCCGTGAAGCAAAGAGTCCCCCACGGCCAGGTTGATCCGGAACCCTGGAGCCGTGTCCAGCCGCTTCGCGTCCGCCGCTTTGAGCGCGGCAATCATCAGCCGGAACCGCGCGATAGCCACTGCGAATGGGTTCTTGTCGCACCCGTGCACTGCATCCAGCGCCCGCCGGATCAGCGTCCAGTCATCTGCGCCCTTGTCGAAGTCGCGCCACTTCTCTAGCAGCCGCTCAAACATCCCCAGCAGGAAGTGCCCAGAGCCGCACGCCGGGTCGATCGTGCGCAGGCCTGCGCAGAGTTCCCGTACGACGCCGTGCCCGTCGACAAGGGAGACGACGGGCTCTAGGCCGAACTCCTTCACCGCCGGCTCCAATGTCAGATCGAGGATGAACTCCTCCACGAACACCGGGGTCTGGAGCAGCGCGTACGTCTTCCTCGCGTGCTCGCTCAGATCCTGATATAGGTCACCCAGGAATCGAGTGTCCAAGTCCTCGTTCACGAACGAGTGCACGATCTCGCCGCCCGAACCAACCCGCCGCCAGAACTTCAATAACGCCGTTGCTGCCTCATACGAAGGCGAGATCTCCCACAGTGGGTTGTGCACGCGGTCGAAGAGCCCCGCCACCGTCGGGTTGGTGCCAGCAAGATGATCAAACGCCGCGATGATCCAGTCACGGTCATTCTTTTCCGGGTTCGCGGCGAAGAACGCCGTGTCGTGGTCCTCTGCGTCCTTGAGCCGCTCGCCGACACCTGCTAAGACTTGTCCCGTAACTGCTGGTCACGGGTGAGATGATCTTGGTGTGGCTGGTGTGATCACGGCGTCGGAGCCGTCCTGGATAGCCCCGTTC